>DASYSS010000038.1 GCA_036003045.1 Gemmatimonadaceae bacterium | reverse complement strand
CAAGACCTGGTCGCGGGCGAGCACCGTGCTGCCGGAGTTCGTCGGCCACACGTTCGCCGTGCACAACGGGAACAAGTTCATCCCGGTGTACGTGACCGAGAACATGGTCGGCCACAAGCTCGGCGAGTTCGCGCCGACGCGCTTGTTCCGCGGGCACACGGGGCAGAAGGCCGTGGACAAGAAGGCGCCGACACCCGCCGCCGGCACCGCCGCCGCGCCGGCCGCTGCAGCGCCAGCTGCTCCGGCACCGCGGGGAGGGAGATAACCCATGGCCGCCGAAGCCCGCGCGACGCAGCGCTCCGCGCGCCAGTCGCCCTACAAGATGCGCCTCGTCATCGACGAAATCCGCGGCAAGAGCGTCAACGACGCGCTCGCCTATTTGCAGTTCTCAAAAAAGCACGCGGCCAAGCAAATCGAGAAGACGCTGCGCTCGGCCGTCGCCAACGCCGAGCACGCGGCGCGTGAAGGCAACACGACGATCGACGTCGACGATCTGTACATCAAGCACGCGATCGTGAACGAAGGCCAGAAGCTCAAGCGGTTCACGCCCGCGGCGATGGGGCGCGCCACTCCAATCCAGAAGCGCACGAGCCACATCGAGATCATCGTGGCCGAGCGGGAGAGTCGGTAATGGGACAGAAGACGCATCCGGTTGGATTCCGCCTCGGAATCTCGAAGGACTGGAAGTCGCGCTACTACGCGGGCCGCGAGCTGCCGGCGCTCCTCCGTGAGGACGAGCTGCTGCGCAAGTATCTCAAGGCGCGCCTTGGCCACGCGGCGATCGCCGACATCGTGATCGACCGGAAGCCGGGCAAGGTCGTCGTCACGCTGCACACCGGGCGTCCGGGCGTCGTGATCGGAAAGAAAGGCGCCGAGGTGGACAAGCTCCGCGACGAGCTCGCGCACCTGACGGGCAAAGAGGTCGGGATCAACGTCGAAGAGATCAAGCGTCCCGAGCTCGACGCCCAACTGGTGGCGGACAACATCGCGAGCCAGCTGGCGCAGCGCATCTCGTTCCGCCGCGCGATGAAGCGCGCGGTGCAGAGCGCGATGCGCATGGGCGCGCAGGGAATCAAAGTGAAGGCGGGCGGCCGGCTCGGCGGCGCGGAGATCGCGCGCGTCGAAGGCTACCACGAAGGACGCGTGCCGCTGCACACGCTGCGCGCCGACATCGACTACGCGACGTCGACCGCGAAGACCACCTTCGGCGCCATCGGCGTGAAGGTCTGGATCTTCAAGGGTGAGAAGGTCGAGGATCGCCGCGGGACCACCTACTCCTCCGGCATGTAAGACGGGTTACGAAGACGGCTTGATGCAGAATTCCGAGCGGAGGCGCGACGCGCCGAAGCGAGGAACGATCACGAAGATGGTTGATGCAGAATTCCGAGCGGAGGTGCTACGCGCCGAAGCGAGGAACGATCACTTGGACACGAGCGAGCAATGCTGGCACCCAAACGAGTAAAATTCCGCAAGCGATTCAAGGGCCGCACGCGCGGCCTGGCGACTCGCGGCGGCGAAGTGTCGTTCGGCACGTACGGGCTGCAGACGCTGGAGCCGGGTTGGATCACGGCGCGCCAGATCGAAGCCGCGCGCGTGGCGCTCACGCGTCACATCAAGCGCGGCGGCAAGGTCTGGATCCGTCTGTTCCCGGACAAGCCGATCACCAAGAAGCCCGCCGAAACGCGCATGGGCAAAGGCAAAGGATCGCCCGAGATGTGGGTCGCCGTCGTGCGTCCCGGCCGCGTCCTGTTCGAGTTGGAAGGGGTGACGCGCGAAATCGCCGAGAAGGCGATGGCGCTCGCCGCGGCCAAGATGCCCGTGCGCACGAAGTTCGTCACGCGCGAAGGCGCGGAGGGAGGAGCCTGAGCGATGCGAGCTGATGAGATTCGGGAAATGGGTCGAGAGGACATGGAGACTCGCGTCCGCGAGCTTCAAGAGGAGCAGTTCCGCCTCAAGTTCCGCAGCGCGACGGAGCCGCTGGAGGATCCGCTGCGTCTGCGCGTGATCCGGCGCGACATCGCGCGGCTCAAGACGGTGCTGCGCGAGACCACGGGGTCGGGCGCCGGAGCGGTGAACGCGATGGCGAGCGCAAAGACGACCGCCAAGTCGGCCGCGAAGCCGGCCGCCAAGGCCAAGGCGAGCGCCAAGACCGGCGGAAAGCGGAGAACCAATGCCTGATATGACGACGAACGATGGTGCCACACCGGCGGTCGAACGCGGATCGAGAAAGGTCCGCACCGGGCTCGTGGTGAGCGACAAGATGCAGAAGACCGTGATCGTGGCGATTCAGCGCCGCGTTGCGCATCCCGTGTACGGCAAAATGGTCACGCGCACGTCGCGCGTGAAAGCACACGACGAACAGAACGCCGCCAAGACCGGCGACACCGTCCGGATCACGGAGACGCGCCCGCTGTCGAAGGACAAGCGCTGGCGCGTCGTCGAGATCGTCGAGCGGGCGCGCTGAGCCGGGAGATGATTCGATGATTCAACAGGAATCCATGGTCAAGGTGGCGGACAACTCGGGCGCGAAGACGGCGCTCGTGATCCGCGTGTTGGGCGGGACGCGGCGTCGCTACGCCGGGCTCGGCGACGTGGTGATCGTCGCCGTGAAGAATGCGCTGCCCAACGGCACCGTGAAGAAGTCCGACGTCGCGCGCGCGGTCGTCGTGCGCACGGCGAAGGAGACGCGGCGGAAGGACGGCAGCTACATCCGCTTCGATGAAAACGCCGTCGTCATCATCAACGAGCAAGGGGAGCCGCGGGCCACCCGCATCTTCGGTCCCGTCGCGCGCGAGCTGCGCGAGAAGCGGTACATGAAGATCGTGTCGCTGGCGCCGGAGGTGATCTGACATGCGAATTCTCAAACACCGCAAGACCGACCGCCCGCGCGCCGTCAACCGCAAGCGCCACGAGGACAACGCCGCGCGCGTGAAGGTGCACGTGACGGCGGGCGACACCGTCCGCATCATGCGCGGCGACGACAAGGGCAAGGAAGGCAAGGTCATCCGCGTGAACCACCGGACCGGCCGCGTGACGATCGAAGGCATCAACATCGTGAAGCGTCATCGCCGCGCCCGCACCGCCGACGAGCAGAGCGGGATCGTGGACTTTCCGGCGCCGATTCACGCGTCGAACGTGATGCTGCTCGATCCGAAGAAGGGCAATCCGACGCGCACGCGCCGGCAAATCGACGAAGACGGAACGAAGGAACGGATCGCCGTGAAGAGCGGCGAAGCGATTCCTCGAGTGCTGAAGTAGGCGACAGAGGACACGGACACATGGCCAACAAAGAGCAGAAGGGCGGCGGGAAGGGTAAAGGAAAGAAGGGCGGCGGCGAAGCGCGCGCGCGTGGACCGCACGCCGGCGCGAAGCTACCGGTTCCGCCGCCGCGACTCCGCGGGTTCTACCACGAAACGGTGCGCACGAAGCTGACGCAGCAGTTCTCGTTCTCGAACCCGCACCAGGTGCCGCGGCTCGAGAAGATCGTGCTGAACGTCGGCGTCGGCGAAGCGATCAAACAGCCGAAAGCGCTGGACTCGGTCGTCGAGGAATTGGCGACGATCACGGGACAGCAGCCCGTACGCAAGAAGGCGAAGAAGTCGATCTCCAACTTCGGGCTACGCCAGGGGCAGGAGATCGGCGCGGCGGTGACGCTGCGCGGCGCGCGGATGTGGGAGTTCCTCGACCGCTTCATCAGCGTCGCGATTCCGCGAATCCGCGACTTCAGGGGTCTGGGAACCCGGTCGTTCGACGGGCGAGGGAATTATTCGCTCGGCCTCAAGGAGCAGATGATCTTCCCCGAGATCAACTACGACTCGATCGAGTCGATCCACGGCATGGACATCACGTTCGTGACGAGCACGAACCGCGACGACCACGCGATGGCGCTGCTGCGCGAGCTCGGCATGCCGTTCCGCACGGACGAAAAGAAAGCCCGCGGCGCCGCCTGACGCCGAACATCACTTAGTCCAGAGAGATCCAGATGGCTCGCAAGGCGATGATCGAGAAGAGCAAGCGGAAGCCGAAGTTCAAGGTTCGCGTCCACAACCGGTGCGGCCGCTGCGGCCGTTCGCGCGCATACCTGCGCCGGTTTGGCTTGTGCCGGATCTGCTTCCGCGAGCTGTCGTTGCAGGGAATGATTCCAGGCGTACGGAAAGCCTCGTGGTAGCGGTCCACCGGTCCACCGGTCTACCGGTCCACCGGATTTTCATTTCACCCTATTCCTCCACGTCCAACTCGGATACGAGAGGAGATCAGATTCAGTTATGAGCATGACCGACCCGATCGCCGATATGCTGACGCGGATCCGCAATGCGTGCGGATCGAAGCACCGCCGCGTGGACATTCCGGTGTCGAAGATGAAGACCGAGATCGCCCGGATCCTGAAGGAGAACAACTACATTCAGGATTATTCGACGCTCCAGACCGACGAGGGACGGCAGGTGCTGCGCGTCCGGCTCAAGTACGCCGGCGGACAGCCCGTCATCCGCGAGCTGCAGCGCGTGTCGACGCCCGGTCTGCGCCGCTACGTCGGCGCCGGCGAGATCCCGCGCGTCCGCAACGGGCTTGGCCTGGCGATCCTGAGCACGAACAAGGGCTTGATGTCCGACCGTGAGGCGCGGCAGGCGCGCACCGGCGGCGAGCTCGTCGCGATGGTGTGGTAGGAGAATCCTCATGTCACGAATCGGAAAGCTGCCCGTGGCGATTCCCAGCGGGGTCACGGTCGCCGTCGAAGGCAACACGGTGAAGGTCAAAGGCCCCAAAGGCGAGCTCGCGCACCGGCTGCCGTCGGGCATCACCGTCGAGAAGACGGACGCGGACCTCAACGTGAAGCGCGCGTCGGACGAGACGAATCACAAGGCGTTGCACGGACTCACACGCTCGCTCATCCACAACATGATGGACGGCGTGACGAAGGGATATCGCAAGCAGCTCGAGATCACGGGCGTCGGCTACAAGGCGGAGCAGCGGCCGTACGGCTTGCAGCTCGCCCTCGGCTTCTCGCACCAGATCGAGTACAAGGCGCCCGCAGGCATCAAGCTCACCGCGCCGCAGCCGACGCAGATCATCATCGACGGCGCCGACAAGGCGCTCGTCGGTCAGGTCGCGGCCGAGTTGCGCGGTCTGCGTCCGCCGGAGCCATACAAGGGCAAGGGAATTCGCTACTCCGACGAAGTCGTTCGTCGCAAGGCCGGTAAGACGGGAGCCAAGTAATCATGCCAACGTTCGGAAAGTCGCGTGAGGAGAAGCGGCATCGCCGCCACCTCCGCGTTCGGAAGAAGGTCACCGGCACGCCGGAGCGCCCGCGCCTCGTCGTGTTCCGCTCGCTCAAGCACATCACCGCGCAGCTCGTGGACGACGTCTCGCGCCGCACGCTGATGACCGTGTCGAGCACGGAGCTGGAGACGGGTAAGAAGACGGCAAAATCGCTCGAGGTCGGCAAGCGGGTCGCCGCCAAAGCGAAAGACGCCGGCATCAGCAAGGTCGTGTTCGATCGCGCGGGTTACAAGTTCCACGGCCGCGTCAAGGCCGTGGCCGACGGCGCCCGCGAGGGCGGTTTGGAGTTCTAATAATGGAAAACACTCAGAGAGCATCAGGCGGCGGCGCTCCGCAGGGCCAGGGCGGCGGTGGCGGCGGTGGCGCGGGCGGGGGTGGTAGCGCGCGCAGCGGCGGCGGCAGCGCCCGGAGCGGCCGCGGTGGCGGCGGTGGCCGAGGCGGCGGTGGTGGCCGCGGTGGGCGCGGCGGCGGCGGACGTGGTCCGGGCGGTGGCCCGGGCGGCGGGCGCGGTCGCGGCGGTCCCGGCGGTGGTGGCGGCCCCGGAGGGGGAGGGGGCGGCGGCGATCGTGGGGGCGGCGACCGTGGAGCTCGCGGCGGCCGTGAAGGCGGCGGGCGTCATGGCGACGAGCGCGGACGCGGAGGGGAAGGCAGCGATCTTGTCGAGAACGTGATCGCGATCAACCGTGTCGCCAAGGTCGTGAAAGGCGGCCGGCGCTTCTCGTTCAACGCGCTCGTGGCCGTCGGCGACGGGCAGGGGAAAGTCGGTTTCGCGTCGGGAAAGGCGAACGAGGTCTCGGAAGCCGTCCGCAAGGCGGTCGACGCGGCCCGCCGAAACATGGTGGCCGTCCCGTTGACCGGCAGCACGATCCCGCACGAAGTCGTTGGATCACACGGAGCCGGTCGGGTACTAATGAAGCCGGCCGCGCCGGGTGCCGGTGTGATCGCCGGCGGAGCGGTTCGCGCGATCATGGAATGCGCCGGCATCTCGGACATCCTCACCAAGAGCCTCGGTTCGACCAACCCGCACAACATGGTTCGCGCGGCAATGCAGGGACTCCAGCAGCTGACGACCGTCGAGCAGATCGCGCGTGAGCGTGGCGTCGAGACGTCGTCGTTGGGCTACCGGTCACGTGCCAAGGCGCGTCAGGCGTCCGGAGCGACGGCCTGATGGCGCGGACTTTCGTGTGGCACCCGCGACGCGGGCCGGCGAAGACGGAAAAGCAGAATCTTCCGGAATCGGGTAACGTTCGTATCAAGCAGATCCGAAGCGGCATCGGGCACTCGTGGCGCATGCGCGCGACGCTCGAGGCGATCGGACTCAAGCATCATCAGGACGTAATCGAGAAGACGATCACTCCGGGGTTGGCTGGGCAGCTCAAGCAGGTGCGTCACCTCGTCGAGGTCAGCGTGATCGACGGCGGGGGGGACAAAAAGACCAAGTCCAAGCCGAAGCCCAAAGCGAAGGCGAAGGCGGAGGCGACCGAGTAAATGCCGAGAAAAGCGAAGGCCGAACCGAAGGTCGAAAAGATCGGCCTCTACAATCTTTCGCCGGCGCCGGGTTCCACGAAGAACCGCAAGCGTCTGGGCCGCGGCCCGGGTTCGGGCACCGGTAAGACGTCGGGCAAAGGCACGAAGGGCATCAAGGCGCGCGCGGGACACCACGGTCCGGGCGGCGGCAAGCCACATTTCGAGGGTGGCCAGATGCCGATCACTCGCCGTCTGCCGAAGCGCGGCTTCACGAATCCATTCCGCGTGGAGTCGCAGCTCGTGCGCCTCGACGACTTGGAGTCGATCAGCGGTGACATCACGCGCGAATCGCTCGCCGAGGCGGGTGTGATCCGCGCGAACAAGGGCCCGGTGAAGGTGCTGGCGAACGGTGCGATCACGAAGGCGATCGCGGTGCGCGGGCTCAAGGTGAGCGCGGGCGCTCGCGAAAAGATCGTCGCGGCCGGGGGCCGCGTCGAGGAGTAATCGAGGGAACCTCCATATGGCTCAGTCGAATGCGGCGGCGTCCGCGGTCCAGAATCTGTTCCGCACGCCGGAGCTGAAAGACAAGATCCTCTTCACGCTGCTCTGCCTGCTGGTGTATCGCATCGGCGCGCACGTGACGGCGCCGGGCATCAACCCGCAAGCGATCTCCGACTTCATCGACTCGCAGAAGAACGGCGGCGGGTTGCTCGGGTTGTACAACCTGTTCACCGGCGGCCAGCTCGCGCGGGCGACGGTGTTCGCGCTCGGGATCATGCCGTACATCTCGGCCAGCATCTTCCAGCAAATCGCGCAGGCCGTGGTGCCGCAGGTCGACAAGATGTCGAAGGACGAGGAAGGGCGGAAACGGCTGAACCAATGGTCGCGCTACGCGACGGTGGCGCTCGCCGCCGTGCAGGCGTGGGGCTTCGCGATCTTCGCCGAAGGCATTCAGGGCGCGGTGGCGAACCCCGGCTTCAAGTTCCGCGTCCTGATGACGTTCTTCCTCACGGTCGGCGCGATCTTCGTCATGTGGCTGGGCGAGCAGATCACCGAACGGGGCATCGGAAACGGCGCGAGCTTGATGATCTTCTTCTCGATCGTCGAGCGGATTTGGCCGAGCATTTTCTCGGCGTTCGGCTACGTGAGCACGGGCGTCATCGGCGCCTTTTCGCTCGTCGTGCTGATCATCATCATGGCGGCGGTCGTCGCGGCGGTGGTCGCGGTGACGATGGCGGCGCGCAAGGTGCTGATCCAGATACCGCAGCGCACGATGCAGAAGGGGCGCATGCGCGAGGCGAGTCGGAGTTTCATTCCGCTGCGCGTCAACGCGTCGGGTGTCATGCCGATCGTCTTCGCGCAGTCGGTGATCGTCGTGCCGGGCGCGGTCGCGCAGTTCATGGGAAGCCCGCGGCTCCGCGACTTCGCGGACTACCTCGCTCCGGGCACGACCATGTACTACATCCTGTCGGCGATCCTCATCCTGTTTTTCACGTACTTCTATACGTCGATCATCTTCAACCCGATCGACGTCGCCGAGAATCTGAAGAAGCAGGGCGGATTCGTGCCGGGCGTGAAGCCCGGTGCCAAGACAGCCGAGTACATCGATGACGTCGTCTCGAAGATCACGCTTCCCGGCGCGCTCTTCCTGACCGCGGTCGCTCTTTTGCCGATCTGGATTTCGACGGCGATGAACGTGCCGTTCAACTTCGGCGGCACCTCCCTCCTCATCGTCGTCGGCGTCGCGCTCGACACGATCACGCAGATGAACCAGCATCTTCTCCTGAGGAAGTACGACGGCTTCATGAAGAAGGGCCGGATCAAATTCCGCGGCCGCCAGGGAGCGCCCGGCGGGTACTAGCCCGTGCGTGGCGACGATCGGGGCCCGGCTGCAATGGCCGGGCCTCTTTTTTGTGCCGGCCCGAAACTGCTTCACCGCAGAGACGCAGAGGACGCGGAGGAACGCGGAGGGTATCAGAGGCGGTTCACCAAACGCTTGATGCCGTCGCGCATGCGAGGGACGTGAGAGTTGAGGAGCAGGCCTAGGCGGCGACCGCTCAGTCGCAGGTACGTCAAAAGCCGGGCTCTGTGAATCGGGAGCAGGGACGCGACCGTCTTCAATTCAACAATGACGGCGTCTTCAACGATGAGATCGACTCGATGCCCGACCGGCATGGTGATGTGCTTGTACACCACGGGCAGTGGCGCTTGTGTTTGCACGGCGAGTCCACGTTGTTGAAGTTCATACGCCAGGCACGTTGTGTATGTGCTCTCGAGCAATCCCGGACCCAATGCCGAGTGCACCTGGATCGCCGCATCGACAATTGCCCCGCTTATGTCATTCCAGTCTTTCAAGGTTTCCTCCGCGCTCCTCTGCGTCCTCGGCGTCTCTGCGGTAAAGCGGTTCAAGCAAGCCGGCCGATAGAGTGGCCCAGCGTGGCGCGACACTCGTCATCGAATCAATCCCGGACCAACCAGAATCTCCGTACATTTCCACGACCATGATCATCGTCCTCTTCGGAAAGCCAGGCGCTGGGAAGGGAACGCAGGCTCCGTTGCTCTCCAAGAAGCTCGGTGTGCCGACGCTCGCGACGGGTGACGTTCTGCGAGGGGCGGTGCGGGCGGGGACTCGGCTCGGACTCGAGGCGAAGGCGTTCATGGATCGCGGCGACCTCGTGCCGGACTCGGTGATCCTCGGCATCGTCGGCGAGGAGCTGAAGCATCCGGAGTACGAGCGCGGCGTGATCCTGGACGGCGTGGTGCGCACCGTGCCGCAAGCCGAGGGGCTGAACGCGATGCTGAAGACGCTCGGGCGCGGCGTCGACGCCGTGCTCGTCTTCGACATCGACAACGACGAGATCGTGAATCGTCTGAGCACTCGCACCGTGTGCGAGAGGTGCCAGACGCCGTACACAGGACGGCAGCCCGGCTCTCCGTGCGACAAGAACGACGGCGGCAAGCTCGTGCGCCGCAGGGATGACGAGCCGGACGCGATCCGGACGCGGCTCCGCGTCTATGAAGAACAGACGGCGCCCGTGCTCGACTGGTACAAGAAGAACGACGGCAAGATCGTGGTGGTCGGCGCGGTGGGTGAAGTCGGCGCGATCACGGCACGGGCACTGGAGGCGCTGGGCAAGTGATCCAGCTCAAGTCGGCGCGCGAAGTCGATTTGATGGCGCAGGGAGGGAAGATTCTCGCCGCGACCATCGAGACGCTGCGCGGCGCGGTGCGCCCGGGAATCTCCACCGGCGAGCTCGATACGATCGCCGAAGAGTTCATCCGTAGCCATGACGGCGCGGTGCCGGCGTTCAAGGGCCTGTACGGATTTCCCGGCAGCATTTGCGCGTCGCTGAACAACGAGATCGTGCACGGCATTCCGTCGCCCAAGCGCATCCTCAAGGACGGCGACATCGTATCGCTCGACGTCGGCGTCGGGTACAAGGGGTATTTCACCGACAGCGCGACGACCGTTGCCGTCGGCAGCATCTCGGGGGAAGCACAGCGTCTGCTCGAGGTCACGCAGCGCGCCCTGGCCGCGGGAATCGACGCGGCGGTGGTCGGCAATCACATCGGCGACATCGGCGCCGCCGTGCAGGGTGTCGTCGAGGCGTCGGGATTCACCGTGGTGCGCGATCTGGTTGGACACGGGATCGGCGTCGAGTTCCACGAGGAGCCGCAGGTGCCCAACTACGGCAAGCCGAAGCGGCGCGAACGTCTGTCACCGGGACTCACCGTCGCGATCGAGCCGATGGTCAACGTTGGCGGACCGGCTACCAAAACGCTCGCGGATCGTTGGACGATCGTGACGCTCGACGGCTCGTTGTCCGCGCACTTCGAGCACACCGTCGCGATCACGGAAGATGGGCCGAGGGTGTTGACGAGGTAGGCCGGTCGGCCGGTGGACCGGTGATTACCTGACCCAGCCGGACGCTTCGAGTGAACTGATAAAGCCTGGTGTTTGCAGCGACACGGGGTGCATCAACTCTCCGACCAGGGTGCGGGCCCACACGTTGCGGCTCGCGAGGCGCTCGTCGAAGGTCGTGAATCGATACTCGTACATCGTCGCGCGAATCCATTTCGGCGGCGCATTCGGGAATGGATTTCCGGCCATGAGTGCAAGCGTCGGTGCGTCGTTTTGCAGAAGCCGCGCGACGAGTCCCGGGAACCACGTCCCGGTCATTCCCGGGCTCAGTGGGATGAACCACATCAGCCAGTCGAGACGCAGGTGGTATGGCGCGACCAGCGGCAGCGAACGCCGGACGTCGCCCGGTTTCGCCTTGAACTGATACTCCTTCCATTCCGAGGCGGGCGTCACGACGCTGTCGGCACTGCCCTCGAGAATTACCTCGTAGCGCTTGCGCGAGATGCCGCCGAACGCGCCGTAGGTGTTGACGAGATGCAGCGGCTCGAAGCTCGCGTTCATGAGCTGCTCGCTCGAGAAAAGATTGAGCAGCGGGCGAACGCTGAGCAGCGCGACGAGCACCGTCAGCGCGCCGACGGCGATCTGGTGCGGCGTGGCGAGCGGCTGGAGCACCGCCGGTCGCGAAAGAATCTTCGATAGCATCGCGTCGTCGAAGCACGACATCGAGACCACGATCGTGAGCCAGTTCAGCCACGACAGGTTGCCGCTGATGATGATCGAGCCCTGAAAGAGCACCGTGACGACGCCGGCGACGCGTCGCACGTTCGCGATCGGGATGAGATAGCCGAACGGCGCCGCCAGCTCGGCGAAGTGGTTGAACAGCACGCCGAGCTTGCTGAGCCAGACCGGCGATTTGGCCAGATACCAGCTCACCGGATTCGGCAGCGGCTGCGTCTCGTAGTGGTAAACGAGACAGGTGAGGTCCCGCCAGCAGGAGTCGCCGCGTAGCTTGATCATTCCGGCGCCGAACATGAGGCGGAAAAGCACCCACCGAAACATCCAGATGACGACCGTCGGAGGCGCCGTGTCGCGCGCGCCGAGGAACATCGCGAGGAAACCGCACTCGAGCAGCAGCGCCTCCCAGCCGAATCCGTACCAGATCTGTCCGACGTTGTTGATCGACAGATAGGCGATCCACATCCAGCCCCAGACCGCCACGCTCACCGGCGTGCCGAATCGCTCCGACAGACCGCTCAACGCGAACAACGCGAACACGACGCCCGACCACGACAGCGCCATCGCGAATCGGTCCGAGTAGTGCCAGAAGAACACGCTCGGCGACTCGATGAACCGCGCGTTCTGCACGAAGAACGGCGTCGGGGTGAGGCCGTGCGCGCCGAGGAGCGGACGGAATTGGTTGACCGCGACGATGAACGCGATGAGGTAGATCCCGGCCAGGCCGCGCTGCAGCAGGAGGCGCGTGATCCAGTAGTCGCTCGTCGAGCCGCCGAAGAGCGCCGACGCCGAGATCATGCGCGAATGCCGAGCGAGCGAAGGGCGGAGCGCGCCGCGTTGAATCCCGACATACCGTGCACGCCCCCGCCCGGCGGCGTCGACGCGGAGCAGAGATACCAGCCGCGCACGGGGATGTCGTACGGATTCAACGAGAGCGTCGGCCGCGCGATGGTCTGCCACAACGTGTTCGCCCCGCCCACGATGTCGCCGCCGATGTAGTTCGCGTTGTGTCGTTCGAGGTCGGCCGGCGTCGTGACGTGCCGCTCGAGAATGAGATCGCGAAAGCCGGGCGCGAACCGTTCGACCTGCGCTTCGATGCGGGCCGTCATGTCGACGGTGGATCCGTTCGGCACGTGACAATACGCCCAGCCCGTGTGCCGTCCGGCCGGCGCTCGCGTGTCGTCGAACAGGCTCGGTTGCGCAAGCAGTACGAACGGTCGTTCCGGGTGCCGTCCGTCGGCGACCTCGCGCTCGCTCGCCGCCAAATCGTCGAGGTTGCCGCCGACGTGCACGGTGCCGGCGCCGCGGCAGTCGTCGGCGCGCCAGGGAATCGCCTCTCGGAGCGCCCAGTCGAGCTTGAACACGCCGGGGCCATACTTGTACCGGAGAAGACGTGCGCGATACCGAGCCGGAAGTCGATCGCCCGCGATCTCGACGACGTGGCGCGGGCTCAAGTCGAACATCACGACGTCGGCCGCGTCGAGCTCGCGGTGATCGACGACCCGGTGCCCGGTGACGATCGAGCCGCCGAGCGACGATAGATGCGCGGCGAGCGCGTCCGGAATTGCCTGTGCTCCGCGGCGCGGCAACGGCCAACCGAACGCGTGGCCGGTCATGCCGAGCACCAGCGCGAACGACGCGCTCGCCGGTGCGTCGAGAGGGAGCAGCGAGTGAGCGCCGATACCGGCGAAGAGGGCGCGGGCCGCTTCGCCGCGAAAGTTCGCGCGGGCGCTCCCCGTCACCGAACGAAGCGCCTTCAATCCGAATCGAGCGAGCGCGATTGGATGATGCGGGGGGATGAGCGGCCGCAGCAACGCGTCGAGCAGCGAATCGGCATGCTCGACGAGAGGGCCGAAGATGCGGCGGTACGCGCGGCCGTCCCGCGCGAACGTGGCGGCGGTCTGGTCGAGGGATCGTCGCAGAATAGCCGCGGTACCGTCGTCGAGCGGATGACCGAGCGGCACCACCGGATGAATCCACTCCAGTCCGTACTGGCCGAGTGGCAGTGAGCTGAAGAACGGCGACGCCATCGCCATCGGATGGATCGCCGAGCAGACGTCGTGCGTGAAGCCGGGCAGCGTGAGCTGCGCCGACCGGCTTCCGCCGCCGATGGTCTCTTCGGCCTCGAGGACCGTGACCTCGAGACCGGCTTGCGCCAGCGTGATGGCCGCCGCGAGCCCGTTCGGACCCGAGCCCACGACGATCGCGTTCATTGTATCAGGTACTTCTTCTCCAGTGCGTCGAGGAGCGCCACCGATTTCGCCGAGAATGGCGGCGGGTTGCCGCGCTTGGCTTCGGCGGACGCGTAGATCCGAAGGAACGCGAAGAAGTCGTGGACAGCGGGGTAGAGCGAGTCGGCGCCGAAGGTCTCGTCGATCTCTCGGGCGACGTAGGACCCGTTGAAGTGGCCGCTCGACGGGAGCAGCTCTCTCACGCGACGACCGACCGCCGGCAACTTGGTCGAGTCATCCGCGGCGACGACCAGCGCCGAATCGATCGAGTGAATGACGGCGGGGGTCCGCGCGTAGGCGTCGTTGTAGTTCTTGGCGTACGCCGCCCTGTTCGCCGTTTTGCCCGGCGCAAGTGGATGCGGCTTGTCGATCAAGTCGGCGATCCCTTCGTTTCGCATGTTGCGCAACGCGAAGTAGAGGGTGGCGGACGAGTCGCCCATGGGATCGCGGAGGGTGCTGAGCATACTCAAATACGTATGGTGAAATTCGTGGGCAAGCAGCAGCGTCAGGCTGCCGTCCTCGTAGATGTGATCGATGTCGATGACCACGCCTGCCGGCCCCAGCGAATAGGCGTCGTCGACGAAAACAGTGAACGCGACGAGCGGCGGACTCTTTCCTTCGGTGGCGTGTGGCGGCAAGAATCGAGCGGCCAGGGCGACCGCTTGCTCGACTGGAAGCGCCCGCGCGACCGAGTCGCGATACTTGGCGATGCCGGCGCGGTTGGGGATGGTCGCGCGAAAATGCCGCAGCAGACCGGCTTGTTGGTTGTTCATCTTGGTCAAGCTGTCGAACTCGGCGGTACGCGACGGCCGCAGCGCGATCTCCATGTCCGATCGTGTGCTCGAGATCTGCTGCATGGACAACCGATAGCCGACCGTCGAGAACATCCGGTGCCAGTCGTCTTCCGACGGTTCCACGTCCTTGGCGAGCTGGTCGGCGAGTCGCCAGAACTCGTCTACGCCCGAAAAATCCAACCCAGTGGCGGGGAGTGGTGGCAACGTGACCTCGGCACGGATGCGAGCCACCTCGGCGGCCCGCTCTCGGACCGGCGCCGACGTTCCGCACTGCGCGTCGAACGACTTGAACTCGTTCGCCGTTCCTTCTAACCAGCCCATCCGCTCAATGGCTTGGAGGATGTCGATCCGCAGGGAGCATTTCTCGTCCGCCGCAGCGACGGGCATCCTCAGGCGAGCGACGGCCAGCGCGTCGCGCCAACGCCCGGCGCGATTCAGTTTCGCGGCGCTGTCGGCGGCCGGCACGGGGTTGGGGCTGGAACCCTGCATCGCGGGTGCTTGCGCGGCGGCCAGGTTGGCCGTCGCCAGGGCAAGGGGAAGCTGAAACAGACGGCGAATCACGCGCTCCTCCGAGGTGGGTTCGACGCTGGAACAGATGCCCCGCAAGCCCCGACGGTTTGAAGCCCGACGTCGAGAATCTCAGGCGGTTCGGGCGCTTTGCCCAGGGGCAAATCAGCCAGCGTTGGACCCTTCCGGCCCGTATTCCCAGAGGCCAATCTATCTCCTGGCCCGAGGACGGCTTTGGCCCTCGGTCCGGGCGCATCCACCCGGCGTCCGCCTTACACTCACATGTTCTCGAGGTCTCAAGAGACGATGCGGATTCTCCGCTCCTGGCGACTTGCGTTCGCGCCGATCGCCTTCGCCGCCGTCACCGCCGGCGCGCAGGGTCACGTCACCTCGCCGAAGGAGTTCTTCGGCCACAACATCGGCGACGACTACTGGCTCCCCAACTACGATCAGTTCCTGGCGTACTGGAAGAAGATCGACCAGGAGTCCGACCGGATGCAGGCGGTCGAAATCGGTAAATCGTCGGAAGGCCGACCGCAGATGGCGGCGATCATCACGGCCCCGGAAAACTTCAAGCTCCTCAAGAAATACCAGGACATCTCGCTGCGGCTCGCGAAGGGCGAAGGCCTCACCGACGCTCAAGCCCACGAGCTGGCGAAGGAAGGCAAGGCCGTGGTCTGGTTCGACGGCGGCCTCCACGCCACCGAAGTCCTCGGCGCGAACCAGCTGATCGAGACGACCTATCAGCTGCTCAGCCGCAACGACGACGAGACGAAGCGCATCCTGCACGACGACATCATTCTCGCCGTGCACGCCAATCCCGACGGCATGCAGCTCGTCGCCGACTGGTACATGAAGGACAAGGACACGCTGGCGCGGTCGATGAACATCCCGCGTCTCTACAACAAGTACGCCGGCCACGACGACAACCGCGACTCGTTCATGTCGAACCTGAACGAGACCAAGAACGTGAACCACTTCATGTTCTGGGACTGGCACCCGGTGATCATGTACAACCATCACCAAGCGGGCCCCGCGGGCACGGTGATGTTCTCGCCGCCGTTCCGCGATCCGTTCAACTACAACTTCGACCCAATGATCGTGATGGGGCTGGACATGGTGGGCGCGGCGATCCACCAGCGCCTGCTCGAGCACAACATGCCGGGCTTCACGATGCGTTCGGGGTCGAGCTACTCGACGTGGTGGAACGGCGGTTTCCGCACGATCGGCTACTTCCAAGGAATCATCGGCATTCTCACGGAGACGATCGGCAACCCGACGCCCGAGCGAATTCCGTTCATTCCCGAGCAGCAGCTTCCGCGCGGCGATCTGCCGGCGCCCGTGCCGCCGGGTGTGTTCCACTTCCGCACCGCGATCGACTACTCGGTCGAAGCGAACTATGCGATCTTCGACCTCGCCTCGCGCTATCGTGAGACGTTCTTGTACGACAAGTACCTGATGGCGAAGCATTCGATCGAAGAAGGGAACCGCGACAACTGGACCATCTCCGGCAAGCGGATCGCCGAGGCCGAAGCGGCGCTCAACGGCACGAGTGCCACGCAGGCTGGTGCGCCGGCGGGAGGCGGTGGAAACGGTCGTGGAGGCCGCGGTGGGCGCGGCGGCGCCGGTGCGCCGGCTCAGGCGGCCGATCAACCCGGCGGAGCAGTCGGCAACCCGGGCGCTCCATTCGGCCGAGGCAACGGCAACATCGACGCGCAGATGCACGCGTACAACGACGTGCTCCACGCCAAGGACAAGCGCGATCCGCGCGGCTACATCATCCCGTCGGACCAGCCGGACTTCCTCACGGCGATCAAGTTCGTGAACACGCTTCGTCACGTCGGCGTGTACGTCGATCAGGCGACGGCGCCGTTCAAGGTCGGGAGCAAGAGCTATCCGACCGGTTCGTTCGTGATCAAGACGGCGCAAGCGGCCCGCGGCCAAGTGCTCGACATGATGGAGCCGCAGGACCACCCGAACGACTTCGCGTACCCGGGTGGTCCGCCGCGCCGGCCGTACGACAACGCGGGTTGGACGCTCGCCTACGAGATGGGTGTGCAGTTCGACCGAGTGCTCGACGGCTTCGACGTGCCGAACCTGAAGCAGATTCGTGGCACCGAGCTCGCGAAGCCGATGGCGGGGACGCTGGCGAATGCGTCGGGCGCCGCCGGCTTCCTGATGTCGCACGAGGAGAACGACGCGGTCACCGTTCTCAATCGAGTGTTCAAGGCGAACGGCGAGGTGGATTGGCTGCGCTCGCCGGTTCAGGCGAACGGCAAGACGTATCCCGCCGGCACGTTCTTCATTCCGGCGGCGAGTGCGGCCGTGCTGCAAAAGTCGGCCGCGGACTTGGGCGTGAGCTTCGTCGGTGTCACCTCGCGTCCCGCCGACGCGATCAAGCTCTCCGAGAAGCGCATCGCGCTGTTCGATCAATACGGCGGATCGATGCCATCGGGTTGGACGCGCTACGAGTTCGAGCAGTTCGAGATTCCTTATACCGTCGTGTATCCGCAGGACCTCGACGCCGGGAATCTCAAGAGTAAATTCGACGTGCTCATCCTCCCGTCGGGCGCGCAGGTTCGCGGCGCCGGCGGCGCGGGCTTCGGTGGCCGCGGCGGGGGTGGGGGCGGAGGCGGCGGTCGCGGGGGCAACATCCCGGCCGAGTATCAGAAGATGACCGGACAGATGACGCCCGAGGCGACCGTGCCGGCGCTCAAGCAATTCCTGAACGACGGTGGAGTCATCGTCGCGGTCGGAACGGCGACGTCGCTCGGCTACGCGCTCAACCTGCCGATCGAGAACCACCTCATCGTGCGCGGACCGGGGCAGCCCGATCGCGCGCTGACCGGCGAGGAGTACTACGTGCCGGGCTCGATCCTCAACGTTGCCGTGGACAACACCGATCCGGTCGCGGCGGGCTTCGACAAGCACCTCGACGTTTTCTTCGACAACAGCCCGGTGTTCCGCCTGTCGCCCGACGCCGCGCTCAAGGGAACGAAGGCTGTGGCATGGTTCGACAGCGCGACCCCGCTGCGCAGCGGTTGGGCGTGGGGGCAGAACTATCTCGAGGGCGGCGTCGCCGCCGTCGAGTCGAGCGTGGGCAAGGGCAAGGTCTATCTGTTCGGACCTGAGATCACGTTCCGCGGGCAGCCGCACGGGACGTTCAAGTTCCTGTTCAACGGCATCTACGCGCCGACGAACATGACGCAGGCAATCGTTCCATAAGGGAAGCCGACGGGCCCGTGCAGGCGGGCCCGTCGGCGCTCGCGCGGTGTTGAAGGCTTGCGTGCGCGAGGCGCAACCAGGCGGCCGCGTCCGAAGTCGTCCGACGTCGGCGGGCCTTGTCGGGATGGTTTCGCAGCGCTATATTTAAATAAGCGAAACATGTGCAGTTTGCATGGACAAGTTCCGAATTCACTTGGGGCCTGCCGAATTGCGAGCAGGTCCTTTTTGCGTCCAACCGCTTTTGTCCCGCGATCGCGGGAAACCCATCGTGAGGGCATGATCACGAAGCACGTTGTGTTGGTTCGTACGGTATCCTCGAACTCCGAACACAACAAAGAACACGAGGAGTAGGACATATGCGTACGACTGGCACGGTCAAGTGGTTCAACGATGAGAAGGGCTTCGGCTTTATCACGCCTGAAGGCGGGCAGAAGGACTGCTTCGTTCATCACTCGGCCATTCAGGGTGGCGGCTTCAAGACGCTCGCCGAAGGCGAACGCGTCGAGTTCGACGTGGTGCAGGGACAGAAGGGGCCGGCCGCGGAGAACGTGACAAAGCTGGGTCGTTGACCCGAGTCGTCGGCTCCCGCGAGGGAGCGGACCAGCGCCGTGTAGTCGAGCCGTTCGCCGGCCCGAACGCACGGCGCGCGTCGTTTCGGCTCGCCGCGACGCCGATCCCACTGGCCCTGCCGATGTGGGCGACCCACGCCGTTTCAGGCACCGCCGGCTTACGACTCGCGCTCTGGGACGAAGACCGTAAGGGTTTGGTCGGATTCCGCGACATCGTTCTCGACGGAACGAGGTAACGCATGCCAGAGATCATTCTCGACGAGACCGATCGCCTCGACTGGGCGCTCAAGACGTTCAAGCGATTGGTGCAGCGGGCGGGCATCCTCCAGGAGCTTCGCCGACGCCGTCATCACGTCAAACCGAGCGCCGCGCGACAGATCAAGTCGAAGGCGGCCAAACGAGCGCGGGATCGAGCCGCGCGCAAAAAAACCAGGAATGCATGAAAGAAGAAGCCATCGAGATGGACGGCACGGTGTTCGAGGTGCTCCCGAGCGCGATGTTTCGTGTCGACTTGGACAACGGCCACCGGCTGCTCGCCACCGCGGCCGGCAAGATGCGGCGATTCCGCATTCGCATCCTCGCTGGCGATCGCGTCACGGTCGCCGTCTCACCGTACGATTTGGGCCGCGGCCGCATCACATTCCGTCACAAGACGTGAGGGTACACGCATGATCATTCCCGTTCGAGTCGACGCTCGATGGATATCGTCACTGGACAACGCCAACCTCCTCAGCGCCGAGCTGACGCTGCACGAAGATTTCCGGCTGCACGAGCGGACGGAGAAGGCACGAAGCGGTGCGCGTTACATGCTCCTCAACGGCCCATCGAACCTGGTCAACGCGTGGCTTCGCTGGCTGCTCGTGAGTAATGCGGCGAGAAGCCGCGGACTCGCCGTGCACCATCACCGATGACGCAATAGCGATCAAACGGACGGCCGTCTCAGTCGCCGCAAACGCGGAACGAGAAGCTCACGCGAGAAGCGCGACGGTACGCGACTCGGTCGACTTGCACGGCAGGGCCACGGCGAGATATGATGAGGCCCTCGAGCCGCCGGGGGAAAAGATCGGGCTGAGGACGTGGTGATGCGGAAAAGACTCACGGTGGCCGCGGTGGGATTGGTCGTCGTTGGAGCGCTCGCCTGCACGCACTCTCCAGCCGCGACACAGACTTCACCGTCGGCCGGTTCGGGATCCGCTACGCTCGCTCGGGTCTACTACTGGCGCGCGAAGCCGGGTAAGTTCGCCGAGTACACGGACTACATCTCGAAGTTGGCCGAGCCGATCGATCGCGAAGCACAGCGCCGCGGCGCGTTCTTGTCCGTGACGACCTATTTGGCCAGCGACACATCGTCGACGTGGACGCACATGCGGGTCTTCATCCTTCGCGATTCGGCGCAGCTGGCGGGCCTGTCGGCCGCCCTCGACGCGGCCGGCGTCGCGCTCGAGCCTGACAGCGCCAAGCGGCGGGCTCGCGGTCAGTATGGTGCCACGCTTCGCGACGCCGCGGGCAATGCGACCTACAAGCTGCTGCCCTGAGCCGAAGGGCTTCGCGGGGCGCGGAAAGTCGCGCGAAGCGGCGGCAGGCGCCCTTCCGTCGTGGCGGCCCCGAGTGTGCATGGGACCGTGTGACCCTCGCCACACGTGAGTAGGCCCCTGACCCGTCACCGGCTGTCCGCCGCCCAGACGCTGTCGATCGCGAGCACCGCGATCGTCGCGGCCGCGCTGGGAATTGCCGTTATCGTCGTGTGGGTCACGTTGACCCGCGCGGCGGTCAATGACGCCCAGACGGGACTGGACCGGGCGGTTCGGCAGCTCGTGAACGTCACCGTAAACAGTATTCGGACCGGTCAGCTTCGATATGCTCGCATCGCCGAGGATACGGCGATCAGGAACGCTCTCCGAACGCCCGCGCCAAGAAACTTCGACGCGGCCCGCGGGGCGCTGCGAAGCCTCGGCGTGCGCCCCGACTCGGGTCTTCCGATCGAGCTTTGGAATGAGGCGGGAGCTCGCTTGGCCGCCGTCGGCACGGACAGCGGCGGGACGATCGGCCTCAACATCCCGGCGGAATCGGAGCCGGAGTCCATCAGCGGCCGCGGACTGGACTCCCTGCGCATCGTGGATACGGCGCAGATCGGCGAGCTCCAGCGAGTGGGCGGCCGCACGCTCTTCTGGTTCATCGTGCCGGTGCGAGAGAGCGGAATGCTTCTGGGTTTCGTGGCGTTGCGGCGGCACATCGCGACGAATCCCCAGACCGAAGCGACGATTCGAGAGCTGAGCTCAGCGACCGGGTACTGGAGGAACGTCGACGGCAGCACGTGGACCTCCGTCGGAGGATTCCCAGAGTCGCCGCCCGATTCGACCCTTTCCAATCAGGGCGGCAGGGGTGAACGATTCCGAGCGACCGCGGGGGGACGAGTTCTTTTTTCCGAAGGCCGCGTCGCCGGCACGCCGCTCGTTTTCGGACTGGAGACACCGCGCGCCGCCGTTCTCGCCGTTCCCAACGCAACGTCGCGGCAGCTGGCGCTCTTGTGCCTATTGCTCGCGCTCGCGGCCGCGTTGGTCACGTGGTTCGTCGGCCACCGGATATTGCGGCCTCTCACCGAGCTCACGGACGCCGCCGACGCGGTGGCGCGCGGCGAGTATTCGACGCGCGTCGGAGCGGTCGGCAGAGAAGATGTCGTGCGGCTTGCGTCGAGCTTCAATCGCATGGCGCAGCAGATCGGCGACGACCGAAAGCTGCTCGAGACGGCGAATCGCGCGAAGTCGGATTTTCTGGCGTCGATGAGCCACGAGTTGCGCACGCCGCTCAACGCCATCGGCGGGTACGCGGAGCTGATGGAGATGGGCGTTCGCGGACCGATCACCGACGAGCAGCGACGCGACCTCTCTCGCATTCGCACGAGCCAGTCGCACCTTCTCGGCTTGATCGGCAGCTTGCTCGACATGAGCCGCATCGAGCGAGGACAGATCACGTACGCCGAGGAGAACGTGGCGCTCGATCCCCTGCTCGCCGGCCTCGAGGCGCTCGTGCTGCCGCAGACGACCGTCAAACAGCAGACGCTCGTGTATCGCGGCGAGCAGGACGTCGCGGCGCTGGCCGACCGCGAAAAAGTGCGCCAGATCGTCCTGAATCTTCTCTCGAACGCCGTCCGATACTCGCCGAGTGGCGCGACGATCACGATGAGCGCGCACCGACTGGATGACACGACGGTGGCGATCGAGGTCAGCGACACCGGTCCCGGCATTCCGCTCGACCGGCAGCGGGTGATCTTCGAGCCGTTCGTGCAGCTCGACCGCTCGCTTACGCGCACCAACGAGGGCGTGGGCCTCGGACTGTCGATCAGCCGGGATCTCGCTCACGGAATGCGCGGCGAGCTCACGGTGACCAGCGCTCCCGGCGAAGGGTCTTGCTTCCGGCTCACCTTGCCGGCGGGCACCGTCGACGCCTCGACCTCGAGCATGCAAACGGGAGCGTATGGTGTGCCCGCCGTGCCCGCCGAGTCGAACGGCCGTTAGTCAACTCATTACAAAGGATCAGATCTTGTTGCGAAGAAGAACGCTCGCCGCAGCCTGCGCGGTGTCCGCGTTGCTGGCCGGCTGTGGCGATTCAACCGTCGCCCCCGCGCCGCCAGGCGGCACCGATCCGGCGACCACGACCTACGCGGCGTCGCTGGGAGTGAACATCTCGGCGATGACCAAACTCTCCGACGCGCTGTACATCCAGGATCTCGTCACCGGAACGGGCAGCGCCGCGGCCAAGGGCCACGGGCTGACCGTGACCTACACCGGCTGGCTCGCGAACGGGACGCAGTTTGACAGCAACGTCGGCAAGACGCCGCTCACGTTCACGCTGGGCGTCGGTCAGGTGATCCAGGGATGGGATCAGGGGATCGTCGGCATGAAGATCGGCGGCACGCGACGACTCGTGATCGGATCGGCGTTGGCGTATGGCACACAGGGACGTCCGCCGGCGATTCCGAGCAACTCGACGCTCGTCTTCACGGTCACGCTGGATTCGCTGCAGGACCTGCCGTAGCGCGCGCCGCGCGCCACGGCAGGTGCCGCGCGATCAGACGCCGGCGACCGCCTCGCTCGACGCGCCAGCGTAGGCCAGCCACTCGCGATAGTCGGCGTCGCGCCCGTACACGACGTCGAAGAACGCCTGCTGGATGCGCTTCGTGACCATGCCTGGGCGGCCGTCGCCGAGCGCGCGTCCGTCGACTTCGGTGATCGGCATGATCTCGACCGCCGTGCCGGAGAAGAACAACTCGTCGGCGAGCGCGATGTCGGTCGTGCTGATGGGACGCACGTTGACCGTGATTCCGAGGTCGTGGGCGATCTTGAGCACGCTGTCGCGGGTGATACCCATGACGATCGACGCGTCCATGTCGTTCGTGATGAGCGTTCCGTCGCGGACGATGAACAGGTTCGCGCCGGAGCCTTCCGCGACATCCCCCTTCGAGTTGAGCAGAATCGCGTCATCGTAGCCGCGGCGAATCGCTTCCTGGACGGCGCGCACCGAGTTGGTGTAGTGGCCGCAGGCTTTGACGAAGGGCGGAAGCGTCGATGAGTCGATGCGTGAGACCGTCGAGACGGTCGTGCGCACGCCGCGGTTGGATTCGCCCTGGAAGTACGGTTTGCCGGGGACGGCGATGATCGCCACGCTCACCGGACAATCCTTCGGCCACACGGCGAAGCTGTACGAGTCGAAGAACGCGAGCGGCCGGAGGTACGCGTTCGTGAGCCCGTTCGCGCGAACGACCTCGAGCGAGGCGGCGCACAGCTGGTTGAAGTCGAACGGAATGTCGATCTCGTAGAAGGACGCCGACATGAAGAGGCGCCTGATGTGCGCGTCGAGACGGAAGATCGCGGGGCCTTCGGGCGTCTCATAGCAACGCATTCCCTCGAAGACGCCCGTGCCGTATTGGAGCGCGTGGGCGCTGACGTTGATGGTGGCGTCGGCCCAGCGCACGAGCTCGCCGTTGAGCCAGATGAAGTCGGATTTGGTGAAGGGGGCCATGGTTCCCGAGAGTTGGAGGTCGACCGTGGGAGTATGCCGCGAGTGCTAGAGCGAGGCAAGCGGCAGTCCGTCATTTTGGCGCCTCGGGCTACCAACTCGGGCGAGAAAATTCGATGCAGAGAACGCAGGCTGGATCGCCTTTCAAAGTCTGTGTCGTCTGCGTTGAGTTTTGTCGTCCGCCGATCGAAACTCGCCGGGGCGCACCGGCGCCCGATCAGCGTCATCGCCGTTCACACGTCGCAGATCTCGTAGGCCTGTTTGAGCGATGCGATCGGATCGCGTTTGGGGACGAACTCCTGCCCCACGAAACCGGTGTATCCCGTGTCGGCGATCGCCTGCATTACGCGGCGGTAGTTCAGCTCCTGCGTCTCGTCGATCTCGGCGCGGCCTGGGACGCCGCCGGTGTGATAGTGCGCGATGTGTTGCGAGTTGTTGCGGATCGTCCGAATGACGTCGCCTTCCATGATCTGCATGTGATAGATGTCGTACAGCAGCTTGAGGCGCGGCGATGCGACGCCTTGCACGACCTGGACAGCCCACGCCGTGTGATCCGCTTGATAGTCCTTGTGATCGACCTTGCTGTTCAACATCTCGAGGCAGAGCGTCACGCCCTGCTGCTCGGCGATCGGCGTGACGCGCTTGAGACCGGTGATGCAGTTGGCGATCCCCTCGCCGTCGGAGAGACCGGCGCGGTTGCCGCTGAAGACGACGATGTTCGGAATTCCGGCGGCGGCGACCAGCGGCAGCATCCGCGTCGCGTCGGCGACGAGCTTGTCGTGGTTGTCTGGGCGGTTGAAGCCGACGGGAATCTGGCCGAAACCGTTGGCCATCGCGCACTCGAGGCCGTGCTTCTTCACGACCGGCCATTCCGGCTCGCTCAGCAGCTCGACGGATTTGTAGCCGATCGACTTCGACGACTCGCACAGGTCGTCGAGCGGAATCTTCGCGTAACACCAGCGCGACACGGACTGCTTGAGCCGCGACGCGCGAGTCTCGAGCCGCGATTCGCCGAACGCGGCTTGCGGCGCGAGCGCGACGCCGGCGGTCAGCGCGCCCAACGCGCCGAGCGCTTCGCGACGGGAGAGGTCGCGCGTCACAGCGCGTTCTGCTTCGTGAGCGTCACGGCGTGCGACACCGCGCGCGCGGTGAGGGCCATGTACGTGATGCTCGGATTCTGGCAGCCGTTGCTCGCCATGCACGCGCCGTCGGTGATGAAGAGGTTCTTCACGTCCCACGCCTGGTTCCAGCGATTGAGCACGCCCTCGGTGGCTGTCTTGCTCATGCGGGCGCCGCCCATCTCGTGGATGCAGTGGCCCGGCGGATTGTTCGACCCATGCGTGCGGATGTCCGTACAGCCCGCGGCGTCGAGCATCTCGGCCATCGCGGTCTTCATGTCCTCGTCCATCGCCCGCTCGTTCTCGCGCCAGCGCACGTCCATGTGCGCGGCAGGAATGCCCCACTTGTCCTTGACGTCGGGATCGAGCGTGACGCGGTTGTCGGGGTGGGGAAGCGTTTCGCCCCAACCCGACGCCGACAGCGACCACGGCCCGAGCTCGTCGATCAGCGACTGCTTGAACGCCGCGCCGTACCCCGGCATACTGGACCCGCGTCCCCAACCGCCCCGCCCTGAGCCGCCCTGCATCCCGTAGCCGCGCAGGAAATTCGGATGCTCAGTCGTCACGTTCCTGAAGCGGACGATGTAGATGCCGTTCGGGCGGTGGCCGATCGTTCGCTTGTCGGTGAAGCCCGGCACCGTGCCGCCCGCGCCCGATCCGTAGTGATGGTCCATCACGTAGCGGCCGAGCAAGCCGCTCGAGTTGGCGAGGCCGTCGGGGAAGCGCGCGCTCTTCGAGTTGAGCAGCAGGCGGACCGACTCGATCGTCGACGCGCACAAGAACACGACGCGCGCCGTGTACTCGCGGGATTCCATCGTGTTGGCGTCGATCACGCGGACGCCGCTGGCGCGAGACTTCTTGGGATCGTAGAGCACCTCCGCGACGACGCTGTTCGGGCGCAGCGTGAGGTTGCCCGTCTTCGACGCGGCGGGCAGAGTCGACCCTAGACTATTGAAGTACGAGTGCGTGATGCAGCCGCGCTCGCACGGGCCGCAGTAGTGGCAGGCCAGCCGACCGTTGTGATTCTTGGTCAGAATCGCCGCGCGGCCGATCGTCATCACGCGTTCGTTGTTGAACGCCTTGAGGATCTTGGGCCGAGCGTCGTGCTCGACGGCGGTCATCTGCATCGGCGGCAGGAATTCGCCGTCGGGCAGCTGCGACAAGCCCTCGCGTGCACCGGTGATCCCGATAAAACGCTCGACGTGCGAATACCACGGGGCTATGTCGGAATAGCGGATCGGCCAGTCGTTGCCGTGGCCGTCCTTCGCGTTCGCGGTGAAATCGAGATCGCTCCAGCGATACACCTGGCGACCCCACGTGATGGACCGTCCGCCAACTTGCCGGCCGCGGAACCACCGGAAGGGCGCGTCGGCCGGGTTCGTGTACGGATTCTCCGCGTCCTTCACGAAGAACTTGTGTCCCACCTCGTCGCACGCGTAGCACTCGCGTTGGATCGGATGATCCGCCTCGAGCAGCTTGCGGTCGCCGAGCCCGCGGAAATGCATCTGCCACGGTTGGACGTGCTCGACGAAGTCGTGGTTCGGATCGACGGGGCCGCCGGCCTCGAGCACGAGCGTCTTGAGTCCCTGCTCAGTGAGCTCTTTGGCCGCCCAGCCGCCGGAGATCCCCGAGCCGACGACGATCGCGTCGAAATGCGTGGTGTCACGCATGCGTCGGTTTTTCGTGGAGGATCGGGAGGAGGAGGTTCATGTCGTCTATGCTGGCCCGACCCTCCGCGGTCGTCAAGTCATTCCGATCGAAGCGCCACGACAGGATCGACGCGCGTGGCTCGACGCGCCGGAACGACGCACGCGATCGTCGCCGACCCGCCGAGCACGGCGGCAACGACCACGAGGACGATTGGGTCGTTCGGTCGCACGCCGAAAAGCGATGCGGCAATCGCGCGCACGAGCAGCATGCCCAAAGAGAATCCGATCGCCATGCCAAGCGCCGTTTGTCGCGCGCCTTGGCGAGCGATCAGACGCAGCACCGCCCCGGCCGTCGCGCCGAGCGCGAGCCGGATTCCCATCTCGCGGGCGCGGCGGCTGACCGAGAACGTCATCACGGCGTACAGTCCGATCGCGGACAGCGCGAGGGCTACGACGCCGAAGACCACGAACATGCTGGCGAACACGTCGAACAGGAACAGCGGCTGCGCCATGACGTCGGTCATGCTCTGCACGCCGTAGACCGGAACCTCGGGATCAATCGCCGCGACGATTTTGCGCAAGGCGGCCGCGGCGGACGCGCCGTCGCCCCCTCCCCTAAACGCCAGCGCGGCGGAGGCAACGCCGGTCTGCTGCGAGAATGACGTCAACACCTCCGGTGGCCAGGGGTCGTCGAACGTCGAGGCGAACAACGTGGGGATGACGCCGACAACGGTGAGCCAAGGCGCGTCCGGCGCTGATGAGACACGAAGTCGACCGCCGATCGGGTCACGACCCTTGAGCACGCGGCGAGCGTAGGACTCGCTCACCACGGCGACGCCTTCGGTCCCGGCCCGGTCGCCGGCTGCAATCGTCCGCCCACGGACGACACGAACGCCGAAGGTTTGGAAGAAACCGGGCGTGACGCTGAGCGTTCGGGCGATCGGGTGATCGCGGTCGCCACGATACGTTTGGCCTTCGACCGTGATATGGTGCGCGATCCACCCCGTTCCCGGCAGGCCGGCGCCGACGTACAGGTCCTCGTGTCCCGGAAGTTTCTCGACGTCGCGCGCGAGCGCCTCGAAGAAAGCGCGTTGGCGAGACGTGTCGCGAGTGGCCAGCGTGACGTGCGCCGTCGTGATTCCTCGAGTGTCGAATCGCGGATCGACGTTGCGCAGTTCGACGATCGTTCGCGTGATGAATCCCGAGGCGAGCAACACGGCGGACGAGACGGCGATTTGAACGACGACGATCGCCCGGCTGAGACGTCCGACGCGCAGCGATGACGCGCCGTGCGACTCATCCTTGAGGATCGCCGCCACGTCGAGGCGTGACGACTGGATGGCCGGGAGCAACCCCGATACGAGACTTGCCGCTATCGCGACCGCCACGACGAATGCCAGCACCGGTGGATGGAGACGAACATCCATCCAGAACATCGGTCCGGGCGCCCCGGCGACCGCGCGATTGAACAGCGTGATCCCGAGCTGCGCGATTGCCATGCCGAGGCACGCCGCGATGATGGCGAGAATGCCCGATTCGACGAGCGATTGTCGCATCACGGCGAGGCGTGACGCGCCAAGTGCCGTACGGATTCCGATCTCACGCGAACGGTTCACCGCTCGGTCGAGGAGAAGGTTCGTGACATTGGCGCACGCGACGAGCAGCACCAGAAAAACGGCGCCGAGCATCGCGTAGAGAAGCGTGAAGAAGCGCGGGTTCACGCTCGCGCGCACGAAGGGCAGGACGGCGATTCGCAGATGGCTGTTGGTATCCGCCACCGGGCGTGCGGCCGCGATCTGTCGCGCCAGCTCCTTGAATTCGGCGTTGGCATTGTCGTACGGCACGTCGGGGCGCAGTCGGCCGATGAGACTGACGACCGGCCCTCCGCCGGCCGCCTGCGCGGGCGCGGGATCCGTCGGTAGCGGCAGCCACACTCTCGTGCTGGCCGGAAACTCGAACCCCGGTGGCATGACGCCGACGATGGTATGCGGACGGCCGTCCACCCGAAGCGTGGTACCGAGCGCGCTGGAATCGGCCGCGAACCGATCGCGCCAGAGCGCGTAGCTGAGGACCGCCGTCGGCGGTGCGTCGGCAGCGACGTCCGCCTCGACGAAGAGCCGACCGAGTCGGGGGCGAACGCGCGCGACGTCGAGGACGCCGCGCGTCACGCGCGAGGCTTGCACACGGTCGGGGCGATCGCCGCCGCTGACGTTCACGGTCGCGTCGGAATAGCCGCCAAGGAACTCGAACGACCGTTGCTGCGTCCGATATTTCGTAACGTCGGCCAGCGGCACCAGCGCGTCAACACCCGGCTGTGTCGGATCGATGAATTTGACGACCGCGATTCGCGACGGATCGTCGTACGGCAGGCCCTTGATGAGCAGCCCATAGATCACGCTGAACATCATCGTCGTGAGCCCGATGCCGAGCGCCAGCGCCGCGCTACCTGCCACGAGCGTCCCCGGACTGCGCCGCAGCGAACGAAGCCCATATCGAATGTCTTGCAGGATCGACGACGACGTCCAGACGCGTGCCCGGCTCGGCGCCTCGCGACGGCGCTTTCCAGCGACCGCTTGGTCGAACTCCCGCTCGTGAAGTTGCGCGAGCAGTGCCTCGCGCGCGGCCTTCTGTCCGACCCTGGGGGTCATCTCCTCGAACTGTTGCTCGAGGTGGTGCCCGACCTCTTCGACGATTTGCGCTTCGTCCTCGGGGCGCAACTTGGCGCCGGCGAGGCGCGCGCGAACGTCGGAGCGCCAATCGAATGTTCCGTTTCGCTCACGCATAACGCACCCCCGCGACCCGGTTGATCGCGCCGACGAACTCGCGCCAGGTCGTGCGCTGGGCCTCGAGCGCGGAGCGGCCGGCGGGTGTGATTCGATAGTAGCGGCGGCGCCGCTCACCGGCTTTTTCCACCCACCGCCCGAGGATCAGCCCACGCTCCTCCATTCGATAGAGGAGGGGATAGAGCGAGGCGACGTGAAATACGAGAACGCCGGCCGATCGTGATTCGATCAACTTCTGGAGCTCGTACCCGTGGCGCGGCTCGGCGTCGAGCAACGACAACACCAAAAACTCGGCACTGCCCTTTTTGAGCTCGTCGGTGAGCATGGGGGGGGAGTCTGATATGTGTGAGCCACACATATGCGACTCCAGGACGATGTGTCAATCGCCCGGGATTAGCGGACGACGTGTCGTCGATTACGATTGAATTAACTTCGCGCCGCTTCGTGGTCCCCGCTGCGGTGCGCTGGGGCCGGGGCAGCGAGCGGCGCCGACCCCTCGAATCGGCCCGGCATGACTTCGACGTGGAGCACTTCCTTGGAAACGCGCTCGCTCGTGAAGTAGCCGTGGATGACGAGTCCCTTGAGACGCCAGTACGTGCGCATCGGCTCTTCGCGGCGGCTCGGCGCGTGCTCGAGCGCTTCGATGAGAGCGCCGCGTTCTTCGCCTGGTAGATCGACGAACGAACGCGTCGAGCGCCCAGCTTGCACGGTCGTGTCGGCAGATGTGGGCGCCGGCGGCGACCAGGTGCTCAATGTCGTGAGTCCGGCGAGGAACGCGGCGCGCTCAGCATCGGAGTAGTTCTCGCTCACGACCACGTCGACGAACGAGGGAACCTGGACGTCCGTTGCGCTCGGCGAATCGCTCCGCGGAAGAATCGTGTCGGCGATCGCGCCGACGAGCGACAGTTGTGCGTCGGTGAGGCCGCCGGCTGGGCGCACGCCGCTCGCGACGCGCGCCCATATGGCCATCGCATCGCGAGGGATGAACGCGAGCGCCGTCGCGGCGCCGAACGCTTTCAGTAGATCGCGGCGTTGCATCGCTGACAGGACTCCTACTAGAGCGTCGGGTGTTTCGTGTGCCAGTCCGTGTGAATCTGATACTGGTGCGCGACCGAGAGAATCTTGTCGTCGTTGTACAAATTCCCCGCGAGCACCGTGCAGATCGGCTGCGGATTGTACGTGACCGGTGGCGTCGTCGAATCGCCGGCGGCTCCGCCCCCGCCCCCCCGGCCACCGCGACCAGCGGGCTGCGGCTCGAACTTGTACGGCACGACCGCGCACGGATGTCCCGTCTGCGCGTGCAGCCCAACGTCATACCCGTTGGCGCCCGGCACGTACATGTCGAGATCCTTGAGCAGCTCGGCCATCTGCGTGATGAGAATCTGACGCCGGCGCTGCTGCTGAACGAAGTCCATCGCCTTCGGGAATCGCCCGCCGGTCCAACGCGTGAGCGCCGCCATGCCCGTCGGATTTCCAGCGTCGCCGCGACCGCCGCCACCACCACCGCCGCCACGACGACCGGCGGCCGCGCTATCGGGCGCGCCACCGGCGCGACCCGCGAGCGCGACGGAATCACCCGGCGCTCCGCCGCGTCCACCTCTGCCACCACCACCTCCGCCGAACCCGCCGCGACCTTGCGGCTCAGGAATCGTCGCGAGGTCGATGCCGAGCTCCTTCGCCTTCCACTGCACGTATGAGTCGAACGCCGCGGCCGACTCGACACCCAGTCCACCGCCCCCGCCGCCACCCCCCATCTGGGGTCGCGCGGCGATCTCCTTTGGATTCGCGCCGAGCTCGCGCAGCTTGTCGACGAACTCCTTCGGCGCCTGCGCGTCGATGCCAATGCGTACGGAAGCGAGCTTGATATTGGGGTCGAAATGGAAGGGCACCGTGATCGTACCCGGATCTTTCGGGTCGACGCCGTGAATCGTGTTGAAGACCATCGCCGCGTCCTCGATCGTGCGGCAGAGAGGTCCGACGCGGTCCTGCGACCACGCCAGCACCATTCCGCCATGGCGCGTCACTCGGCCGAACGTGGGACGCAGCGAACTGAGTCCGCACTCGCGTGACGGCGACACGATCGAGCCTGACGTCTCCGTGCCGATCCCGAACGCGACGCAGCCGGCGGCTGTCGCCGACGCCGGGCCGGCCGACGATCCGCTCGATCCGCGGCGAATGTCCCACGGGTTGTTGGTGCGTCCGCGATACCACTGGTCGCCTTGCGCGAAGAGTCCGGTCGCGAGCTTGGCGATGAGCACCGCGCCCGCGTTGCGCAGCCGCACGACGACTTCGGCGTCTTCATCGATGATGCGGTTCTCGAAATCCTTCGAGCCCCAGGTCGTGCGGACGCCCTTCGTCGAGAAGAGATCCTTCACGCCGTACGGGATGCCGTGCAGCGGGCCGTGGTATTTGCCGGCCTTGAGGTCGGCGTCGGCCTTGGCCGCCTCGGCCATCGCCTGGTCCTCCATGATCGTGACCGCGCAGAGCAACGTCGGATCGAGCCGCTTGATGCGGTCGAGATAGATGCGCGTGAGCTGCGTCGACGTGATGTGGCGAGCTTTGACGAGTGCGGAGAGGCGGTGCGCTGGGAGGAACGCGATCTCGGTCGGATCGGTCGGGACTTTGCCCGTCCATGGTTGAACAACGAAGGTGGCGCGCTGGAAGGCCGCCGCGCCGCGCTCGTTGATCAGCTTTTCCATGAGCGCACCGGTGCCTTCGTGATACGGCTGGAACGTCCACGAGACCGGTTCGCCGTTGCCGAGCGGCGGCGGGGCCGGCTGCTGCGGCGCACCCCCGTTCGGTGCAGCGGTCGGCGCCCCTTGGGCGAGAGCACTCGCGCCGAACCCGAACGTGCTCGCGGCGGCCGTCACGAGCGACCAGAACACGAAGTCGCGTCGGTCGATGCCGTGCGTTTCTTCCATTTCCTCGCCGAGAAATTCCAGCTCGTGCTGGGTCTGGTCGAGGAACTCGAGGTCTTCGCGAATGCTCATGGGCGCTCGTCGGGTCGCGGGTGATCGACAAGTATGTTCGCCGAGCCCGGGCGGCGACAGGGCTCCGCTTCGTCCCTTTGGCGCGGCCTTCGCGCACGTCTGGTCCCAAGTTTGGCGCAGTCATCCGGGCCACCCTTTAGCTTCCCAGTCATGCGCTCATCGGCCGTGTCGCTCTGCGCGATCGCCCTCCTTCCGGCCATGCTCTTCGCCCAAGGCGGGGCTCGGGGGGGAGGCGGTGGGGGAACGCTGCGCGGGATTGTCCGCGACTCGGCGGACCGGCCGGTGGCCAACGCCGAGGTCGTCGCGACTCCGGGGCCCCATCACGCGCGAACCGATTCGCTCGGCCGGTTCACGATTACCGGCACCGGCGGCGGGCAGTTCGTGTTGCACGCCAGAAAGCTCGGCTACTCGCCCGGTGAGGCGACGGCCGACATTCATGGTGACGGCTCGGCCGAGGTGAAGCTCATCCTCGAGCACCGAATGGCGAACCTCGACACGGTCGTCGTCCGTGAGGATGGAAGCTGCCCGGATCGTTCGCTCGACGGCTTCATGTGCCGGCGGAAGCGCGGCGACAAAGGCGTGTTCATGGACTACATGGACATCGACGACAAGGACCCGCTCACGACGGCAGATCTCTTCCGCGACATCCCGGGCTTCCGCGTCGACGTGCGGCCGACACGAACCGGCAATCGCAGGATCCCGGTGGCGACGGGACTACACTGCATGGTGTCGCTCGTGAACGGGCGCCCGGCGACGGCGGCCAATTTCGTCCCTGATCTGCCGTGGGACCTAATAGCACTCGAAGTCTACCCGACTCCGAATGACGTTCCGAAAGAATACCAGCGCTACATGTGGGATTCGGGGGCCGGGCAGCGGTGCGGAGTCGCGGTGTACTGGGATCTGTTCGCGAATTTGTCGAGCAAGTAGTAACGGCGCTTGTCTCGGGGCGTAGGCGGAGCGAGTGAGAGGAGCCAGACCGGCATCGAGGGTCGAGCACTCAGACTGCCTGAGAGCTGAGATGCCTGAGCCCGTGCTCAGACCGGAGAATGGAGACGGGCATCCTCGCACCTGGGTTCGGCGGTAGGGGGCATTCCTGGCGCAACAGCTTCAACGCAGCTCTCACGTCTCGCCATCCCGATGCTCGATCCTCGATGCTGGTCTGTCATCTAGACCGCCACACGGTGGACACGCAGCCGGCCGCGCCGTAGATAGATCGGCACTCCCCGTAGGTCCTTCCCCCGAGCCGCAACCAATCCAATGATTCGAGCGCGTACCACAGGTTTGTCGTGGATCCTCGCGGCGGCGCTGTCCTTTCCGATGGCCGGCGGCGCGCAGGCGGCAGGCGATTCCACCGCGGCTTTGCTCCGCGAGCTGATTCGCGCGAATTCGGCCAATCCGCCGGGGCGAACGCAGGCGGTCGACGAGATTCTCGCGGCGCGTTTTCGGGCGTTGGGGCTCGACGTGAAGATCGTCCCGACGCCGGATTCGTCGAAGACGCACCTCATCGCTCGGCTTCGCGGCGATGGGTCGAAGCGGCCCGTGTTGATCTCCGCGCACGCCGACGTGGTGGGTGTCGAGCGCGAGAAGTGGTCGCTCGAACCGTTCGACGGAATCGAGAAGGACGGGTACGTGTACGGCCGCGGCGCGATCGACTTCAAGGGTGGGATGGCGGTCTTCGCGCGGGCGGTGATGCTGCTCGCCGAGCGAAGAGTGCCGCTCGCGCGCGACGTGATTTTTCTGGCGGAGGCAGACGAAGAGAGCGGTGGCCCGTACAGCACGGAATGGCTGGCGAAGAGCAACTGGTCCGACATCGACGCCGAGTTCGCGCTGAACGAAGGTGGATGGATCATGAAGGGCGACGATGGGCACGTGCGGTACGTGAGCATCTCGACCGCGGACAAGATGTCGATCCCGCTCACGATCACCGCGCACGGAACGTCGACCCACAGCTCGATGCCGCGCCCCGACAACGCGATCTTCGCGTTGTCGCGCGGCATGGCGAAGATCTCCGCGTATGAGACGCCGCTCACCATCTCGCCGTCGACCAGAAAGTTCTTCCTCGCACTCTCCAAGACGAGCGCGCCGCCGATGTCCGGCTACTACCGCGACGTCGTCGGCGGCGATCCGGTGAAAGCGCGGCGAGCCGATTCCGTGGTGAGCCGAGATCCGCTGCTCCACTCGTTGATCCGCAACACGATCGCGCCCGTGATCGTCAACGGTGGGTTCCGCAACAACGTGATCCCCGGCTCGGCCCAGGCGATGATCAACCTCAGGTTGATTCCGGGCAGCGACCCGGCGGCGGTCGTCGCGACGCTCAAGAAGGTCGCCGGCGATCCGGGGCTGGATTTTTCGATCGGGAACCGCGTCTACGCGGCGTCGCCGGAATCGCCTGACACAACGGCGCTGTATCGCGCGTTAGAGAAGGAAGCGCACGCGACGTTCCCGGGCGCGGAGGTCACGCCGTATCTCTTTCAGGCGGGGACCGACGCGGGGGCGTGGCGGTCGCGCGGCGTGCCGGTCTACGGGATCTATCCCTATCCGATCGACGCCGACGAGCTGACGCGCATGCACGGCAACGACGAAAAGGTGAGCGTCGCGTCGCTCAAGCAGGGAACGGAAATGATCTATCGCGCGCTGGTGGACGTCGCCGGCAAAGAGTAGCTGCCGCGTCTCGTCGTACCCGTCCACCGGTCCACTTGTCTACCGGGCCCACCGAAGAATGCAATACATGATGAAGCAGAAGCTGCTGTCGTGGGGCGACGACTTCTACATCAAAGACAAGGACGGGAACGACGTGTATTTCGTGGACGGCAAAGCGTTCACGATCGGCGACCAGCTGTCGTTTCAGGATCTGGCCGGCAACGAGCTGGCGTTCATCAAGCAGCGCGTGCTGTCGTGGGGAAAGACGTACGAGATCTCTCGCGAGGGCCAGGTCGTCGCGACGGTCCGCAAAGAGCCGCTCGCCTTCTTCAAGCACCGCTTCACCGTCGAAGTCCCCGGCGTCGACGACAACTTCGACGCCGAGGGCAACCTCACGGACCACGAGTACCAGATCATGCGTGGAGAGAACGTCGTGGCCACGGTGTCCAAACAGTGGTTCGCGTGGGGCGACACGTACGGCATCGACATCCGCAGCAGCGAGGACCAGGTGCTCTTATTGGCCGTGGCCGTCGTGATCGACGAAGCTTGTCATCCGGATGACGGTAAGCGTCACTAGCGCCGCGGTCCGCTTGGCGTGGAAGGTTCGTGTTGGCCGATGGAGGTCTACGAGTTGGTACTGCAACGATTTCGCGGAAAAAACACGGATTTCGCGGAGTACAACCGAACGGCGAAAGGATTTATTGAACGACCTCGGGTCGCCACGCGTGGCACACCGAGGTCGCTCCACAAATCCCTTTCGCCGTTTCCTCTGCGTCCTCTGTGTCCTCTCTGCGTCCTCTGCGTCAAGTGGTTGCAGTTGCGGTTGCGGTTGTCGTCAACCGATCGCCGCTTCAACGGCAGCAGTCGCCTGGTCGGCGAGCGCGCGGGTCTTGGTCAGCAACTGATTCGCTTCGGCGACGAGGCCGGCGCCGCGCGGTTTGTCGTCGAGGGCCGAGATGTTGATGCGGACGTTGTAGACCGCGCTGCGACAAGCGGCGTCGGCGAGGAGCGCGGAGACTCCGGCGTCGGAGACCGCGTTCGAGTTCCCCTTCGTGGCGCACGTCGCGGCCAGCTCGGCGACCTTCGCGCACGCGCGCGCCGTCTCGAGCGGCACCTCGGCCGCGCCGATGAGAGCGTCGTCGATCGCGCGCTTGCGTTTGGCGAGCGCTTCGGCGGGCTCGGACGGCAGCTTGTACGCCGCGGAGACCGCACTGTACGCGTTCGCATCCTTGGCCACGAGCGCGGATAGTGTGTTGACCAGACCCGCGGCCTCGAGGGCGAGCGCGCGCATCTCCGCGTCTACGGCGACGTACTTTTTTCGGCCGGCGGTGAGTCCGGCGACCATCTGCGCGAGCGCCGCGGCGAGCGCGCCGGCGTGCGCGGCGACGCTGCCGCCGCCGGGCGTCGGCGCCGACGACGCGATGGATGCGATGAAGCCCGACACCGATTCGCCGCCTTGCACGGCCGCGCGCACCTTGTTCTCGAGGACGATCTCCGGCTTGAAATCGCGGAGTTGGATGTGGCGCGCCGCGGTCTCGAACAGCGCGCGCTCGGGAACGAGGCCGACGATCTCGCTCCAGGTCGGCGACACGCCCTGCGCCTCGGCTTCCATTTTCACCGTGTCGAAGGCGCGGTAGAGCGGCGTCTTCTCGGTGTCGACGAGGTTCATCGAGACCTGCGCTTGGCCGTCGACCTCGAGGCCGAGTCCCTTCACGTAGCGAAGTCCGCCGGAGGACCCGCGCACCGCCTTCGCGACGTTTTTCGCCACCTGCAGGTTCGACGCGGGGCCGAGGTAGACGTTGTACGCGACGAGGAACGGTCGCGCGCCGATCGCCACGGTGCCGGCGGTCGGATGAATCTTCGACGGACCGAAGTCGGGGATGCGGTTGGCGGCGCCTTTCGCCATCTCGTCGCGAATTCCCTCAAACTCGCCGCGCCGGATGTCGGCGAGGTTTTCGCGGTCCGGACGTGTGGCGGCGCGCTCGTACAAGAAGACCGGAATCTCCAACTCCTTGCCCACCCGTTCGCCGAGCTGCTTGGCGAGGACGATGCAGTCCTCCATCGTCGCGCCTTCGAGCGGAACGAACGGAACGACGTCGGTCGCGCCCATACGCGGGTGTTCGCCGCTGTGCGAGTTGAGATCGATGCGGTCGCGCGCCGCGCGGATTCCGGCGAACGCCGCATCCACGGCATGCTCGACGGCCACCACGAACGTGACGACGGTGCGGTTGTGCGACGCGTCCGACGAAACGTCGAGCAGTGCGACGCTCTCGACGGCGGCGATCGCGTCACGGATCGCGGAGACGACTTCGGGCCGGCGGCCTTCGGAAAAGTTCGGGACGCACTCGACGAGCTTCATGAAATGCGGTTGGGCAGTTGAGGCGATGGTGAGGCGGGTGGAACGAAACGATGCAGCGCCGAGGACGCGCCGGCAGCGTGCCTCAATATATGAAGGGCCGCCCGACCCCGGGGTGCGTCACCCGGGCGGCAGCGGCTGCATTGTCCACTGCACCCAATCGCACGTGGCGACGTTGCCCCTCGCGTCGACGAACGTGATGCTGCCGGCGATGTTGCCGCTCGCGACCTGGCTGGCCGCGTCGCCGTCGCCGTCGATCGTCTTCGCCGATAGCGAGTCGAACACGATTCGCACGCCGCTTGGCTTCGTTGCCCGCGTCGCGACGCTCACCGCGTGGCCTGAGAACGTCCCGTTCACGAGTCGCCTCCCGCTCGATACGCCGGCCGAACGCAGCGTGAACGCGAGGTCTCCATCCGCCGTCGCCATCGAACGCCCGACCCACGCGTCCCCTTGCGAGGAGAGAACGACGCGGGTGGAAACGAGCTTCCCACCGGAGAACCCGCCGGCAGACGCGCACGGTCGCGGATGCGCGGGGTTTACGCTGACGTCGGCGCCCGAGATGGTGAGAAGCTTTTCGCCTGACGTAAAGCCGAAAACGACGAACGCGTTGAGGTTCCCGGTCGTGATCACAACCGCACACTCACTGGCGGCGAGGCTCGCCGCCAACAGACCGGATCTTAGGACAACGCTCATGAGAGAAACACGAAACTGCAACACCTACGCAGGGGACGCAGAGGGACACAGAGGACGTAGAGTGACACACTGGGCGCAGAGGTGCAACGGCGAAAAGCCATTTGGGAACAACCCGGGGTGTCATGGCGAGGCTTCCCGAGGTCGTTCGGCAACGACTTGCCGCTGTTAGTCGTACTCCGCAAAAGCCGTGGTTTTTCCGCGAAATCGTCGCAGTACCAGTTCGTAGATCTCAACCTCGAACATCCGCTCGTACGGGGTCGGTTGACAAGCTGGAGCGTCACAAGCGGACGCGCTCGAGCAGCCACGAGTGCATCGTCGGGTTGCCGGTGACGATCGACGTATGGCTCACCGTCGCCGGAGCGCCGGATGCGTCCGTTACGACGCCGCCCGCCTCTCGTACCAACAAGATTCCAGCCGCGACGTCCCACGGCGCGAGCGAGTACTCCCAGAATCCGTCGAAGCGGCCACACGCCACGTCGGCGAGGTCGAGCGCGGCCGAGCCGGCGCGCCGAATCCCCGCGACGTCTCGCATGACGACGGGCAGCGACGCCACGTACGGATCCACCAAATGAGGAGTCTTGAATGGAAAGCCGGTGCCGAGGAGCGCGAGCGCCGGGTCCTCGATCGCCGACACGCCGATCGGCTGGCCGCTCAGCCGTGCGCCGCCGCCGGCCGTCGCCGAAAAGAGCTCACCGGTCGCGGCGTTGAGAATGACACCGGCGATCGGTTCCCCATCGACGAGCGCGGCGATCGACACCGAGTACCACGGATACCCGTGGAGAAAGTTCGTCGTCCCGTCGAGCGGATCGGCCACGAACACGAGGCCGGCGCGGTTGTCGGTGGACGGCGTGAGCTCTTCGCCGAGCACGCGCGCGTCGGGATGGCGCGACGCGACGATCTCGTTGATCGCTTGCTCCGAGTTGCGATCCACCTCGCTGACGAAATCCGTCGCCGACTTGCGCTCCCAGGTGAGCGAGGCGCGTGTCTCGGCGCCGCGGCGAATGATTTCGGCGGCGCGCGCCGCGGCCGCGACGCAGGTCGCGAGCAGCACCCGGGGAGGGGCGCTGTTATGTTGAGCGGATGTCACGGATTTTCAGTGGAATTCAACCGTCCGGGGAGCTCCACATCGGAAACTACCTCGGCGCGGTCAAGAATTGGGCACGGCTGCAGCACGAGTACGAGTCGATTTTCTGCATCGTCGACTACCACGCGATCACCCATCCGTACGAGCCGGAACAGCTGAGGGTCCGTCGCGGGGCGATGGCGCTTTCGTTGTTGGCAGCCGGGCTCGATCCCAACGTGTGCACCGTGTTCGTGCAGTCGCAGGTTCCGGAACACACGGAATTGGCGTGGATCTTCAACACGATCACGCCGCTCGGCGAGCTGGAACGGCAGACACAGTTCAAGGAGAAAGCGCAGCGTCAGGAGAGCATCCTCGCGGGAATCCTCAACTATCCCGTGCTTCAAGCGGCCGACATCCTGCTCTACAAGGCCGACATGGTTCCCGTCGGCGAAGACCAGGTGCAGCACCTCGAGCTCTCGCGCGTGATCGCGCGGCGTTGGAACGCGGCGTTCGGGCACCTCACCGGGCGTCGTACCCTCGACGGCGGGGAAGAGCGCGAGGAGTTCTTTCCCGAACCGAAACCGCTGCTCACGCCGACGCGCCGCATCATGGGACTCGACGGCCAGTCGAAGATGTCGAAGTCGATGGGCAACACGGTGCCGCTGCTCGATACACCGGACGGCATCTGGGCGAAGCTGCGCCCGGCGGTGACGGATCCGAAGCGCATCAAGCGAACGGACCCGGGCACTCCCGAGGTGTGCAACATCTATCATCTGCACAAGGCGTTCAGTCCCATCGCGACCGTGGAGCACGTGCACAATCAGTGCACGTCGGCCGGCTGGGGGTGCATCGACTGCAAGAAGGTGCTCGCCGAATCGATGGAGACCGAGCTGGGACCGATTCGGACGCGCGCCGCGGAGCTCGAGGCGAAGCCCACGCTGGTGGACGACGCCCTCGACGCGGGCGCCGCCAAGTGCCGCCGACTCGCGCGCGAAACGATGGACGGCGTCCGCGACCGGATGGGTTTTTGATCCTGGACCCGCTGGCGGCGTTCTCGATGGTGCCGCGCAACATCGCGATCCGGGCCGTCACTCTCGCGGGACTTCTCGCGCCCTGGATCTGGCTCGTCGCGATCGACCGCACGCTGAACCGTCAGCGCTAGCCGACCGGCCGTCTCATGTTCGCCGGACACGCCGCCATCGCGACGTTCGTGAAGGGCAAGCGGCCGCGTCTGCCGCTCGCCCTGCTCGTTCCCGTCGCGTTCGGACCGGACTGGATCGACCTGTTGAGCCACGTCGTCCACCATCCGAATCCGGAGATCTCGCACTCGCTCGTTTCGGTTGGGATCGTCTCGGTAATCATCGCGCTCTGCTCGGCCCCGTTCTTCGGCGCGGTCGACGCGATCGCGGTCGGCGCGACATACGTGTCGCACTGGGTGGCCGACTGCGTGACGGGCCTCAAGCCGACGTGGCCCGGCGGGCCGTCGGTGGGTCTGCATTACTACACGCATTCCTATCGCGACGTCGTGCTCGAGTCGGTGATCGTCGTGGCGTGCTGGCTCGTGTACCGCTCGTCGCTGCGCGACGAAATGCGAAATTCGCTCGCCGCGTACGCGATGCCGCTCGGTTTGATCGTGATGCAGGTGGTGTTCGCCGTGCTGCAAGCCCCGACGCTGACCTGAGCCGCTGGCGCGGGCCATCGCGCCTAGTCAGTTTTCAATCTCGATGACGCCCGAGCTCGCCGCGTTCGTCGTTCACGCCGCCCCCGTCCCGGCTCCCCTCGGCGCCCAGACGCCGTTCGAGGCGTTGGCGTCCGCGCTCCGCCTCACCGTTCTGGTCAAACTGCTTCTCGCGACGCTGCTCGGCGGCGCCGTCGGCATCGAGCGCGAGCTGTCGAACAAGCCGGCTGGCTTGCGCACGAACATTCTCATTTGCGTCGGCGCGGCGCTGTTCACGCAGCTCTCGATCGACATCGCGCAAATCGGCTTTACGCCGGACGGACGTCCGTACGGCGACACGACTCGCATTGCGGCGCAGATCGTCTCGGGGATCGGGTTCCTCGGCGCCGGCGCGATCCTGCATGCCGAGGGCGCGATCGTCGGCCTGACGTCGGCGGCGACGGTGTGGGTCGTTGCGGCAATCGGCGCGGCGGTGGGCGCCGGAGCGTACGTCGACGCGCTCGGCGGGACGGCGCTCATCGTGTTGGTGCTGGTCGGTCTGCGCCCGCTCGAGCAGCGGTTGATGCGGATGCGGCGGCGCGTCCGCGCAACGTTGCGGGTGCTGCCGGGCGTAACATTCTCCGAAATGGAGAAACTCATTCACGTGGAAGGCATACACGTCTTCTCCCACCGAACGTTCGAGCACGAGCAGGATCGGACGTTCGAGCTGATGCTGGTCGGCGCCACCAAACAGCTCGACGCGATGGTCGATGCGCTGCGACGCGACAAGAACGTCGTCAGCATCGTCACCGAGTGACGGCGCGCCTGTTGGTCGTCGATCTCGCGGCGACGTCGAAAAACTGGGCGCTCACGCCTGAAGGCGCGCAACGAATCAAGGCCGAAACGCCCGCCGGCTGGACCATCCACATGGTCGAAGCGGCGACGAGTTCCGATGGTGACGGTCCGCCGCGACCCAGCGACGAGGTGCTCGACGCGGTTCGCGAAGCAGAGGTCTACTTCGGGTTCGGAATTCCGCGTCCGCTTTTGTTGGCGGCGCGAAATCTTCGCTGGGTCCATTCCGCCGCGGCGGGAGTGGGAACCGCGCTGTACCCGGAGATGGTCGCCAGCGACGTCGCGTTCACGAACTCGGCGGGGGTGCACGCCATCCCGATGGCGGAATACGTCGTCGCGGGCGTGCTTCATTTTCTCCGCGGCCTCGACTACGCCGTCGACCAGCAGGACCGCACAGAGTGGAACAAGACCCCGTTCGTGCGGCTCGATTCGGTTCTGCGCGAGATGGACACCGTGCACGCGCTGGTCGTCGGAACCGGGGGCATTGGACAAGCGGTCGGCGAGCGGTTGACCGCCCTTGGCGGCCACTGCACGGGCATCAGGCGTCGTCCGGAGTTGGGTCCGCCGCCGGGGTTCGAGCGGGTGGTGTCTCTGGACGCGATCGACGAGGAGTTGCCGCGCCACGATGTGGTCGTTCTTGCCGCTCCGCTGACCTCCAACACCGCCGGCTTACTGGATGGTAAGCGTTTGGACCTCCTGCCGCGTTCGGCGATCATCGTCAACGTGGCTCGCGGGGCGTTGCTGGACGAGGAGGCGCTCGTCGTACGCCTGCGGGACGGAAGGTTGCGCGGCGCGGTGCTTGACGTGTTTCGCGAGGAGCCGCTGGGGACGTTCAGTCCCCTGTGGCAGCTCAGACAGGTTCTGCTCACGCCGCACGTGTCCCCGGTCTCGCCGGGCCGATTCTGGCCCCGGCAACTCGACCTCTTCCTCGACAACTGGCGGCGCTACGTGAGCGGAATGCCCCTGAAGAACCTGGTGAACAAACGGGCGGGCTATTGATGGAAAAGATCATCAAGGCGGCGGTCGATCGCGGAGCCTCGGATCTACACATCAAGGCCGGCGACGTCTTCCGCGCGCGCGTTCACGGCGAGCTCGTTCCGCTCACGAAGCAGGCGCTGTCGCCGGACCAGACCCGCCAGATCGCGCTGCATCTCATGCAGAACGAGGACGACAAGGCGCGCATCGACAAGATCCTCGACTACGACTGCTCGTGGGCGGCGTCGGGAATCGGGCGCTTTCGCGTGAACATCATGCGCCAGCGCGGATCGTTCTCGATCATCATGCGCGTGATTCCGTGGGAGGTGCCGACGTTCGAACGGCTCGGGCTTCCGCCCGTGCTGGCCGACATCGCCGCCACCGAGCGCGGCATGGTGCTCGTGACGGGCGTGACCGGATCCGGCAAGTCGAGCACGATGGCGGCGCTCATCAACTACATCAACTCGCGCGAGAGCCGACACATCCTCACGCTCGAGAATCCGATCGAATTTTTGCACCGCGACAACAAGTCGTCGGTCACGCAGCGCGAGGTCGGCTCGGACACGACGGACTTCAAGATGGGATTGCGCGCCGCGCTCCGTCAGGATCCGGACGTGATCATGATCGGCGAAATGCGCGACGCCGAGACGGTGGACACGGCGATCAAGGCGGCGGAGACGGGGCACTTGCTCATGTCGACGCTGCACACGCCCGACGCGCAAAGCACGATCCTCCGCATCATGGCGATGTTCCCGCCCGAGGAGCAGGAGATCATCCGCATCCGCCTGGCGGAGTCGCTGCACGCGGTGATCTCGCAGCGTCTGCTTCCGAAAAAGGTCGGCAAGGGACGCGCGGTGGCTGCCGAGATCATGGTCAACACGCCGGCGATCCGCGAGCTGATGCTCGACGGCCAACGCATCGGCGAGATCCGCGACTTCATCGCCGCCGGCCGCGAGCAATACGGCATGCAGACGTTCGATCAGTGCCTCGCCGACCTCGTCACGAACAACGTGGTGACGTTCGAAACGGCGAAGGCCGCGGCGTCCAACCCGTCGGACTTCGAGCTCCAGATGAAGATGTTCTCCGGCGGCCCGGCAGCCGGTGGCGGTGGAGGCGGGCGCGCGACCGGTTCCCACCAGTCCGTTCCCCCGCCCGAAGAGGAGGAGGAGGAAGCACCGCCGCCGCCACTCGAAGAGGCGCTCGACGGACTGCAAACAGGGGGCTTAGACTTCCTGGCACAATGAACAAGCTGCTCGAGGGCATTCACGCCCCCGTCGTCACGACCTTCTCTCCGAAGAACGGAGAGCTCGACTTCGCCGGATTCCGCGCGAACATCCGCGCCCACCTCGCCGCCGGGATTCACGGCATCGTCGTCAACGGATCGACGGGCGAAGCCGCCCTGCTCAGCGGCGCAGAACGCAACTCGCTGATCGACGTGGCTCGCGCGGTGGTGCCGCGAGACCGCCCGCTCATCGTCGGAACCGGCGCCGAGTCGACGCGAACTTGCATTCGTATCACCAAAGACGCTGCCGGCCGGGGCGCGGACGCGGTGCTCATCGTCGCGCCGCACTACTACGGGCCCTCGATGACCGAGCGCGCGCTCGCCGAGCACTACCAACGAGTCGCGGACGAGTCGCCCGTTCCGGTCGTGCTGTACAACATTCCCAAGTACATGCACTACTCGCTGCCCGCGACCTTGGTCGCGGCGTTGGCGCGCCACCAGAACGTCATCGGCATCAAGGACAGCTCCGGTGACCGGCAGCTGTTCGCGTCGTATATGCCCGCCCAGTCCGACACGTTCGCCGTGCTCACGGGCAACGCCCCGATGTTTCTCGACGCGCTTCAGATGGGCGCGCGCGGCGGAATCCTCGCGGCGGCTTTGTTCGCGCCGACGATGGCGATCGACGTCCTCGAGTCGTCTCGCCGCGGAGAACGAGAATCGGCGCGGTCGGCGCAAGCGCGAATGTCACCGCTCGGCACGAAGATCATCGGCGAGCTTGGCATCGCGGGCGTGAAAGCGGCCATGGATGCCGTCGGCGGAGGGCTCGTCGGCGGGCTGGTCCGGCCACCGCTGTTGCCGCTCGAGGAGCCCCAACTCAAAATCGTGTCCGAGCTACTGCGCAGTGCGGAGCTCGTCACGGCATAAGTGAAGAACGCGGGCGGGTCACCACACCTCGCCCGGCTCGCCGCCAGTCCGCGTCCGACCGGCGGCGCCGCCGTTTCGACGGCGCGCGCCTACTGCGCCATCGAGCTGCATCGTTTGGGTTTCGTCGTGCGCGAGGAGCCGTTCGAGTACTCCGCCTTTGCCGGACGATTCGGAGCGCCGTCGTTCGGGGCGCTGCTTCCCCTCGCCGCGACGATCGCCGTCGCGACGCGGAACGGACCGGTGGCGGACGTTCCTTGGTTGGCGCTCGGCGGCGTCGTCCTCGCGATCGGGGCGGCGATCGTCTTGACGCGGGGCGTGCTCGGCGCGCCCGTGATGCGGAAGTCGGGAGTGAACATCGAGGCGACCCGAGGACCGTCACCCGCGCGACTCTGGCTCGTCGCGCATCTCGACTCCAAGTCGCAGCCTGTTCCCATGCTCGTGCGCGTAGCCGGCGTCGTCGTGATGGCGCTTGGTCTACTCGCCGTCGCCCTCGCGCTCGTCGTCAAGCCGACTGCTGCCGTCGGCGCGCTGATCGTGGCATGGATCGGTGGCGTGCCGCTCATGCTCTCGATTGTGGGCAACCGCAGCGCGGGAGCGCTCGACAACGCGAGCGGCGTCGCCGCCGTGTTGGACGCCGCGGCCGCGCTGTCACCCGCGCTCCCGATCGGGGTACTGATCACGGACGCCGAGGAGTTGTCGCTGGCCGGGGCGCGCGCGTGGGCGCGCTCGCGAGCCGCGGGCGTCGCGCTCAACTGCGACAGCGTCGACGACGACGGGGAGCTCACGGCGATGTTCACGCGTCGGCGCCCCGATCGACTTCTGGCGGCCCTCACCGAGGCGTCCGCCGCTCTGCAGGAGCCGCTGCGGGTGACGAGGCTGTTGCCGGGAATCCTCACCGACAGCGTCGCGCTCGCCGACGCCGGCTGGGAGACGCTGACACTGAGCCGGGGCACGCTGCGTACGCTTCTTAGGATCCACACGTCGCGCGACAATCTGAGCTCGATGCGCGGCGTAGGGATCGAGGGCGCAGCGCGCATGCTCGCCCGGACCGCCGCAAGGTTGGTGTAATGCCGCAACTGCTGCTCGTCGCCGCGATTCTGCTCGGCCTGGTGATGATCCCATTCGGTTTCCCGGGCACGCTCGTGCTGTTCGCGGCGGCGCTGTGCTACCACCTACTCGTGCCCGCGGGCGGCGTCGGTCTGATCACCGTCGTCGGTGTCGGAGTGTTGATGGTGATCGCCGAGGCGCTCGAGTGGGTGCTCACGGGCCGATTCACGCGGCGCTATGGCGGATCGCGACGAGCGTCTTGGGGCGCGATCATCGGCGGAATGATCGGCGCGTTCGTGGGAGTGCCGGTGCCGATCGTCGGCTCGATCATCGGCGCGTTCGCCGGCGCGTTCATCGGCGCGTTCGTCGCTGAGTGGAGCCGCGGCAGCGGACACGGCGACGCTGCACGCGTGGCGTGGGGCGCGTTTCTCGGACGCGTCGTCGCCGCCGCGACCAAGGTCGCCATCGGGCTGGTGATGGCGGTCTGGATGGTCGCGGCGGCGCTTCTCTGACTACGCGGGCTCCTCGGTGTAGAGCCAGGCCCCGACCAGCGTCGAGACGATCGCGTTGACGAGTTCCAGCACGGCGCTCGCGAAGAACAGGTGCGTGCCGAACATGCCGAGCATCCAGAAGAATCCCGCGACCGAACTTCCGATGAGCCACGACGCAACCGCCGCGTACACGGCGGTCTTGGGGCCGGGCCCGAATCGCGGACGAATCGCGGCGTAGATCCAGACCGCGGTCATGATCCAGATGATGTCGAAGATCACGAACCCGGCGATCTGTCCGCCCGACGGCGCGACCGCGAGCGCAGGATTCAGCTTCGTCATCTCGGCTTGATGCATGCCGCCGAGGATGAACGAGTTGCCGACGAAATCGATCACATTCGCCACGATTCCGCCGACGATGCCGCCAACGATCACCTTCGAGGTGTTGATCGCCATCACTGCCTCCGGCTGAGAGAGGAGTACGACCGGGAGGAGAGGCTGCTGCGGGCCCGGGGCGGGGGAGCGGGCAAGCTGAACGATAGGTCTGCTCTGTCGCGAGGGAAAGATCGGGTTTGCGGTTTCCGGTCACCGGTCACCGGTTACCGGTCTCCGGTCTCCGGTCTCCGGTCTCCGGTCACCGGTCACCGGTTTCCGGTCACCGGTCACCGGTTTCCGGTCACCGGTCTCCGGCCACCGGAACTACAGAGATATCAGATCGGAGATCATGACCAAAGACCGGTGACCGACTCCTCCGTTCATTGACTCCGCTTCTCGTCCCGATAGATTGACACAACGCCCCGGGGTTCGCCGGGGCGTATTTTTTTGCCCGCTCCCCGGGCCGCTCCCCCTCTCCCTCGCCCGCTCCGAAAATGTTCAGCCCGTCCCACCGCACGGTCGTCGTCGTCGGCGCGCAGTGGGGCGATGAAGGGAAGGGAAAGCTCGTCGATGTGCTCGCCGAGCGCGCTGATTGGGTGGTGCGCTATCAGGGCGGCGCCAACGCCGGACACACGGTCGATCTGGGCGACCTGTCGTTCGTGCTTCACCAGATCCCGAGCGGCATTCTACACAAGGGCGTGCGCTGCGCCATCGGCAACGGCGTCGTGCTCGATCCGGAAAAGCTTTTCACGGAGATCGATCAGCTCGTCGCCGACGGCATCGACGTCGAGGGACGCCTCTACGTAAGCGACCGCGCGCACCTCGTGCAGCCGTACCACAAGCTGGTCGACGCCGAGAGCGGCCACTCCAAGTCCATCGGCACCACGGGGCGCGGAATCGGACCGGCGTACGAAGACAAAGTCGCGCGGCGCGGCATCAGGGTCCTCGACCTCAGACATCCGGGCCGGCTGCGCGAGTTGGTCGAAGCCGGGGTAGCGCACGCGAACGCGCAGCTCGCGGCGTTCGGCAGCCCGAAGCGCGCCGAGGTGAACGCGTCGATCGACGTGCTTTCCAGCGCAGCCGAACGGCTCCTCTCGCTCGCCGAGGACGTGGGGCTCGTGGTTCACCGCGCCATCAAGAACGGCGCGGCCGTCTTGCTCGAGGGCGCCCAGGGCTCGCTGCTCGACGTCGACCACGGCACTTATCCGTTCGTGACGTCGAGCAGCACGACTTCCGGTGGTGCGGCGACAGGCGCCGGCATCTCGCCGCGCTCGATCGACGCGGTGCTCGGCGTCGTGAAGGCGTACACGACGCGCGTCGGCGCGGGTCCACTGCCGACGGAGATGGACACCGCGATGGGAGAGCGCGTGCGCACGCTCGGCGGCGAGTTCGGCGCGACGACGGGTCGGCCACGCCGCTGCGGTTGGTTCGACGCGGTGGTCGTGCGCTACGCGACGCGTATCAACGGCCTCACCGACGTCGCCGTCACCAAGCTCGACATTCTGGACACGCTCGACCGGATCGCGGTCTGTACGGGCTACGAATACGACGGCGACCTGCACACGGAATTCCCCGGCGACGTGACGGCGCTCGACAAGATCACGCCGAGGTATGAGTGGCTCGACGGCTGGCTGAGTCCGACGAACGCGTGTCGCCGCCTCGCGGAGCTGCCGCCGCAGGCGCGGGCGTATCTCGATCGTTTGCAGGAGCTCGTCGAGACGCGAATCACGTACGTGAGCGTGGGCACGCGCCGCGATCAGATCATCGGACCTTGACATGGCGGACGCCGTCGATCTCCTGATCGTCGGCGGCGGCCCGTGCGGGCTCGCCGCGGCGATCTCGGCCAAACGCGCCGGTTTGCGGTGCGTGATCATCGAGGCGTCGGCCGTCGTGAGCACGGTCGCGCACTACCCGACGTACGTTCGTTTTTTCTCCACCGCCGAGAAGCTGGCGCTCGGCGATCTGCCATTCATCATCGCGACGGAGAAGCCGACGCGGCGCGACGGGCTGGCCTACTATCGCGCGGTCGTGCGCCACTTCGGTTTGCCGCTGCGGCAATACGAGCGCGTCGTCGCCATCGAGCGCGACGGCGACGGTTTCCTGGTCCGGTCCGAGTCGCGCGCGCATGGACCTCGCGCGACGCGCGCGAGCGCGGTCGTCGTCGCCACAGGCTATTTCGGCTCGCCCAACTACTTGCACGTGCCGGGTGAGGATCTGCCGCACGTGACCCACGTGTTCCGCGAGGGACACGAGGCGTTCGACCAGACGGTCGTCGTCGTGGGTGGCGGCAATTCGGCCGCCGAAGCGGCACTCGACCTCTGGCGCTCCGGCGCGCGCGTTACGCTCGTGCACTTCGGTCCGACGTTCGACAAGAAGATCAAGCCGTGGGTGCTGCCCGACTTCCTGAACCGGGAAAAGGAGGGTAGCATCGCGACGCGCTGGGATTCGCGCGTGGTCCGCATCGAGCCGGAAAGCGTGACGATCGCGTCGCGGCGCGGTGAGGAGCGTCTTCCGGCGGATCTGGTCTACGTGATGACGGGATTCGCTCCGAATACGGACTTGCTTCGCGAGGTGGGTGTCCCGATCGACTCGCAGACGGGGATCCCGTCGCATGACGCCAACACGTTGGAGACCGCGATCCCGAATCTGTTCATCGCGGGCGTGGTCGTGGCGGGGTACGACGCCAACAAGGTGTTCATTGAGAACGGGCGCTACCACGGCGACAAGATCGTCGCGCGTCTGACGGGAGCGCGGGCTCCCGCCGAGCCCAAGCTGAGCGCAGAATTGGATACATAATCCTGTCGCTGGGCCGGCCACGAGAACCTGGAAGCAACTTGAACGCGGATGGCCACGGATCTGAAAAGCGATCGCGGATGGGACCGAGGTTTCGCAGTTCATCCTTTTGATTCATCCGCGGCAATCGCCCTTCCAGCCCGCGTTCATCCGCGTTGCACCTTCTCGCATTACAAGGGACCTCAGTCGGCGACGCCAGCGAGCCCGTCGGCGCATGCGCTCCCTCTCAGGCCTCGCTAATTTCGGTTCTGGCCTTCGCGTACGATTCCTTCAAGTACTACATGCCGAACCAGCCCGACGTTCTCGAAAAGCTCGTTTCGCTCTGCAAGCGCCGCGGATTCATCTTCCAATCGTCGGAGATCTACGGCGGCGCGGGTTCCGTGTGGGACTACGGACCGCTGGGCGTCGAGCTCAAGAAGAACGTCAAGGACCGCTGGTGGAGCGCGATGGTCCGCGCGCGCGACGACATCGAGGGACTCGACGCGGCGATCCTGATGCATCCGCGCGTGTGGGAGGCGAGCGGCCACGTCGCCGGCTTCACCGATCCGCTGGTCGACTGCCGCAATTGCAAGAAGCGATTTCGCGCCGACGACCCGAAGATCAAGGGCACGCCGGGGACGCCCGACGCGCAGTGTCCGGCCTGCGGCATGAAGGGCACGCTTTCCGCTCCGCGAATGTTCAACCTGATGTTCAAGACTTTTATCGGGCCCGTCGAAGACAGCGCTTCCATCGCCTACCTTCGCCCCGAGACGGCGCAGGGCATCTATGTGAATTTTCTGAACGTCCAGCAATCGACGCGTCAGAAGGTTCCGTTCGGCATCGCGCAGATCGGCAAGGCGTTCCGAAACGAGATCACTCCGGGAAACTTCATCTTTCGAACTCGCGAGTTCGAGCAGATGGAGATGCAGTTTTTCGTCGAGCCGGGCACCGACATGCACTGGTTCGAGTACTGGAAAGAGCAGCGCATGGAGTGGCACAAGTCGCTCGGCCTCGATCCGAAGCGGCTGCTCTTTCACCAGCACACCAAGGAAGAGTTGGCGCACTACGCGCGCGCGGCGTTCGACATCCAGTTCGACTTCGGTGGCACGCTCGATTTCCAGGAAATCGAGGGAGTCCACAACCGCGGCGACTTCGACCTCTCGCGGCATCAGGAGTTCTCGGGCAAGAAGCTCGAGTACTTCGACCAGCCCAACAACCGCCGCTACGTGCCGTTCGTCGTCGAGACGTCGGTCGGCGCCGACCGCACGACGCTGGCCGTGCTGGTCAACGGATACCGGGAAGAGAAGGTCGAGGGCGAGGAGGAAGGGCGCACCGTTCTCGGCATCCATCCGTCGCTCGCTCCGATCAAGGCGGGCGTATTCCCGCTCGTGAAGAAGGACGGCATGCCGGAGTTCGCGGAGAAGCTCGCGGCCGACCTGCGCAAGCGCTTCCCGGTCTTCTATGACGAGTCGGGGGCGATCGGCCGCCGCTACCGCCGGCAGGATGAAGTCGGAACGCCATACTGCGTCACCATCGATGGACAGACCGCCGAAGACGGCACGGTCACCGTGCGCGATCGCGACACGCTTCTCCAGGACCGCATCGCCGCCGAACGCGTCGGCGCCATCATCGAGGAGCGTCTGTCGGCGTGACCATGTCGCTCGATGGGCTTCGCCGCGACGGCGAAGTCTTCATGGAAGAGATCTCGCGCGAGTACTACCTGGCCTATTCGGGGCAAAAGCAGGCGCCCGAGCTTCAGCCGGTGTACCGAAAGCACTCGGCCATTCTCGGTCAGGAATCATTCGAGCTCACGCGCGAGGCCTTTCTCGGCGCGCCGGAGGAAAGCGAGGACCGCCGCTCCTCGCGCGCCCTCTTGGACTGGCAGGTCGAGTCGCAGAGCTCGCGTCAGCTCGCCGCGCAGGACGAGCGCGAGATCGAGTGGGAAGGCACCGCCGTCGTGAACGTCAGCGACACGCGGCAAGTGCAGTTCCAGGCGGTCGCGATCGAGCTGGCGAACGAACGCGACGCGCGAGCGCGTCACACGATCGAGTCCGCGCGCGACAGGCTCGTCGCCGCCGAGCTGGCGCCGCTCCGCCGCGAGCGCTTTCAGCGAGAGATCGACATCGTCGAGCAGCTCGGGCTTGGTGACTATATCGAGACGTTCGAGCAGTTGAGCGGCGTCTCGCTCGTCGATCTCGCGGCCGCGTGCGAGGGCTTCCTGCGCGATACCGACGACATGTGGCGCGAGGTGCTCCCCGAATTCTCACGTCGCGTTCTCGGCATGGAGCCGTCCGAGCTGACGCGCGCCGACGCCGGAGCTCTCTTTCGCGCGCGATCGTTCGACGCGTCGTTCCCGGCGGCGCGAATGGAGGAATCGATTCGCCGCCAAGTGCGCGAGATGGGCATCGACCCGCTCGCCGCCGGCCGCATCGTGCTCGACACCGGCGAGCGCGAAGGGAAGCGCTCGCGCGCCTTCTGCTCGAGCGTGCGAGTGCCGGACGAAGTGTATCTCGTCATGCGCCCGCATGGCGGGCAGACCGACTGGATGACCTTCCTCCACGAGTTGGGGCACGCGCTGCACTTCGCCTACATGCAGCCCGACCTCGCGTTCGAGTACCGCTGGCTCGGCGACAACTCGATCACCGAAGGCTACGCGATGCTGTTCGACCACCGCATGCAGGACAGCGGCTGGTTGGCGCGCTACACGGAGCTGAGCGCCAAGAATCTTCCCGCGTTCATTCGGGCGATCGGCTTCGAAGAGCTGCATTTCCTGCGTCGCTACTGCGCGAAGCTGATCTACGAGCTGGAACTGTACGGCGGTTCCAAGAGTTGGGAATCGCTGCCCGACGTCTATGTCGATCGCCTCACGTCGGCGACGACGTTCCAATACGGCCGCGCCGACGCGTTCGTCGACGTCGATCCGCGGTTTTACGCCGCGCGCTACCTCCGTGCCTGGCAGCTGCAGGCTCTCATCAACGAGACGCTGGTCGAGCGCTACGACGTGGATTGGTGGCGCAATCCGCGCGCCGGTCCGTGGATCTGCTCCGCGCTCTTCGGTGAAGGCCAGCGCGAGCTGGCGCACGAGCAGGCGGAGCGCGTTTCCGGCAAAGGTCTCTCCTTTGCGCCGCTGCTTCGCTCCGTCGAGCGAATGCTCGGCTGACGAATCCCGGAATGGCCAAGCCAATCGCCGTCGTCACCGGAGCGTCTCGCGGCATCGGCCGCGCGATCGCCCAGCGGCTGGCCGCCGAGTTTGATATCGTCGCCGTCGCACGCTCGGCGGACCAGCTCGAGGCGTTGACGCGCGAGATTGCGGGGGCGGGTGGATCGTGCCGGGCCATCGCCATCGACATCACAGATCCCGCGGCCGTCGAGGCGTCGCTTCGCGGGATCGACGCGCAAGTCCTGGTGAACAACGCCGGCGTCGGCGTGCTCAAGCCGCTCCTCGAGCTGACGCGCGACCAGTGGCTGCGGATGGTGAACCTCAACTTCAATTCGCTGTTCGACGTCACGCGCGCCGTCGTGCCGGCGATGGTCGCGCGGCGCTCGGGGCACGTGGTGATCATCGGATCGATCACGGGACGAAGCCCGTCGGTGGGCGGAACGTGTTACGCCGCCACGAAAGCCGCGGCCAACAGCTTCGCCGAGTCGTTGATGCTCGAGCTGCGCGACTCCGGGGTGAAGGTCTCGGTGGTGAACCCTGGTTCCGTCGCGACCAGCTTCTCCGAGCGCGACAACTCGAGCTGGGCGCTCGCCGCCAGCGACGTCGCCGACGCGGTCGCGTCGATCCTCGCGACGCCACCGGCGGTGCTGATCCATCGCGTGGAGATTCGGACGTTGACGGTGCCGAAGAGCCGGTAGGCCGGTAGGCCGGTGGACCGGTAGAGCCGACGACGCGACTGGACGAATCTCGCGTCAGACGTCTGATATCAGACATCCGATCTCTCGTCATTTTCACCGGTCCACCGGTCCACCGGTCCACCGGTCCACCGGTCCACCGGTCCACCGGTCCACCCGCTCACGTCCACCGGTCCACCTGTCCACCCATCCCCCCCTCGTCTAGTTTCCGTGAACGTGACGACGACGATGTCGACGACCACGTCCCCCCCCTACCGCGCACCCGACGGGGATGTCGGGCTTCGCGAGCTCATGGCGGCTCGCGAGATCGTCCACGCGTTCATCACTGCCGAGCGGCCCGAAGAAGTTTTTCAGTTTGCGCTCGACCGCGTCAGTCCGCTCATCGGCGCCTCCTTTGGCTGCGTCTACGTCGTAGACGACGGGAGCGACTTGATGCGGCTCGCCGCGGTCCACAATTGGCCCGGGCGCTACGCGAAGTTCCTCAGCCAAATGCGCGTGCGCCTCGGCCAGGGGCCGAGCGGTGTCGCCGCGGCCGAGCGTCGCACGATCGAAGTGCTCGACGTCTTCCAGGATCCGACGCTCACTGATTGGCGAGAAGTCGCGAAGGAGCTGGGGTTCAGGTCGTTCGTCGCGCTGCCGCTCCAGACGCCGCGCGCCGTGCTCGGGACCGTGACGTTCTACTTCACGTCTCCCAACGCCGTGGGACGGGACACGCGTCACTTGGTTCGGATGGTCGCGGATCAAATGGCCGCGACGGCCGAGAAGGCGCGCCTCATCCAGGATCTCAAGCGCGCCAACGCCGCGCTCACGGCCACGAACAATCAGCTCGAGCAGGAATACGCCGACTCGGTCGAGGCGCGGCGGGTGAAAGACCAATTCCTCCAGAACATCTCGCACGAGCTGCGCACCCCGCTCACCGCCGTGATGGGCTACACCGCGCTGCTCGAGGAGGGCGTCGCCGGCCCGGTCACCGATGAACAGAAGCACACGCTCGAGCAGGTGAACGCGGCGAGCGAGCATCTCCTCACCCTCATCGGCGACCTGCTCGAGCTGACCGCGCTCAAGCGCGGAGCGCTGGACCTCGAGCTCGCCGAGCTGGATCCGCGCGTGCCGATGCGCGACGCGATCAAGGCCGCCAAGGGAAAGCGCGAAGGCGTCACGCTGAACATCTCCGAGCCGGACATCGTTCCGCCAATGATCGGCGACGGCCGGATGCTGTCGAAGGTGATTCGCATCCTGCTCGCGAACGCGTACAAGTTCACGCGCGCGGGGCAGGTGCGGGTCTCGCTCGAGATCGGGAACGAGCGGGCCGTCTACTTCGTCAGCGACACGGGCATCGGCATTCCCGCCGACTCCATGCACACGATCTTCGACGAATTCCAGCAGGTGGATGGCGGACTCACCCGTGAGTACGGCGGGTCGGGACTCGGCCTCGCGCTGGGACGGCGTCTCGCCCGGCTCCTGCATGGCGACATCACGGTGACGTCCACCGTTGGACAGGGTTCTACCTTCCGACTCGACGTCCCGCTTCGCGCGCCGCGGCCGACACCCGCCAGCGCTCACTGACTTTCGCAACCCATGCCGACTCTCCAGGAAACGACCACCAGCGCGAGCCCCGACGAAGTGCTGGCTCGCGCCAAGGTGTTTTTCGCGAATCGCCCGTCGCTGTACACCGCCTACATCGATGAAGAAGGTCCTGGTTTCGCCACCTTCCGTGGCCAGGGCGGCGAGGAGATCGCGATCGGCGTCGCGGCGAGCCCCAGCGGCGGCACGCGCGTGACTGGATCGAGCTACCTGTTCGACATGCAGGTCTCGCGCTTCTTCGCGACGCTCAACCCCGCGCCCGAGGCCTCGTCGTGAGCGCTCCGTTCGTAACCACGCTGCGCGCGCGCAACGCGACGATCCGCGTCGCGCCCGAAAACGCGCTCGCGATCACGATTCGCGTCGAGATGCCCGAGGTGTGGGACGTCGTTCGCATCGTCGCCGAGCCGACGCAGCCCGTGATCGACGTCAAAACCGCGGCGCTCGACGCACTCTATCCCGAGGCGGCGCCGGAGGAAATGGTCGTCAAGCTGCGCGGCTGGGAGATCCTCGACGAGATGGCGTCGCTCGCCGATGCCGGCATCGAAGACGGATCGATCCTGGTCATGATGTTTCGGCGGAGGCGGCCGGTTCGTTAGCCTCCCCGGCCCCGCCACCCGCGTGACGATCGCGCTCATCTCGAGCTCCGACTGCGGTCGGCACGACACCGGTTGGGGTCACCCCGAGCATCCCGGACGCCTTCGCGCGATTCCGAGGGCGCTCCGCGAAGACCCTGAGCTCTTCGGACGCATCGAGCACGTCGACGCGCGCCACGCGTCGGTCGACGAGTTGGCGATCGCGCACGACCGAGCGTACGTCGACGCGGTGCGTGCGCTCGTCGCCGCGGGCGGCGGCCGGCTGGATCCCGACACCGTCGTGAGCGAAGGCTCGTGGGACGCCGCCACGGCTTCGGCGGGCGCGGTGCTCGACGCCGTCGACTTCGCCTTCGTCGACGGCCCGCGCCGAAGCTTTTGCGCCGTTCGTCCGCCCGGACACCACGCGATTCGCGCGCGCGCGATGGGCTTCTGCCTCTTTGGAAACGTCGCCATCGGCGCGCACTACGCACGCCAGCGCCACGGCGCCGAGCGAGTGCTGATCGTCGATTGGGACGTTCACCACGGCAACGGCACCCAGGCGCTTGTCGAACAAGAGCGCGACATTCGGTTCGTCTCGATGCACCAATGGCCCTGGTATCCTGGAACCGGTTCGGCCGACGACCGAGGTCCGCACGACAATGTGTGGAATCTCCCGATGCCCCCGGGCCTCGAGCCTGGGACCTACGTCCAGGGCTTCCAGCGCGCGCTCGACGAGGCGACCGCCGATTTCGTCCCGGACGTCGTGTTCATCTCGGCCGGTTTCGATTCGCTGGCCGGCGACCCACTCGGCGGCTTCACCCTCGAGCTCGAGCACGTCGAACAGCTGACGCGACTCGTCGTCGACCGTGCGGAGCAGTGGTGCGGCGGCCGCGTCGTCAGCGCGCTGGAGGGGGGCTACGTCCCTGAGCGGTTGGCGGCGGCGTGCGTCGTGCACATGCGGGCTCTAGAATAGATCGCGTCATATGCCACCCGCCCAGTCGCCTCTCCTCCTCCACGGAATCGTCCTCTCCGACGGGCATGCCCTCCCGGAGGTCCCCGGCGCGGCCCGGGGGACTCGCCTCATCTCGTATCGAGACGTCGGCGCGGTCGTCTCTGACCAGAAGAGTTTTGTGCTGGATGACGTCGACAGCGGCCGAATCGAGGAGCATCGGGCGATCGTCGACGCCGTGTTCCACATCGCCCCCGTGCTCCCCGCACCGGTGGGCGTGGTCTTTCGGTCGTCGGACGCACTCACCCGGTGGATGGAACTTCACTACGTGTCGTTGACGGGAGCGTTGGAGTTCGTCGAGGATCGCGCGGCCGCCCGCGTGCACATCTCGGCTACGCCAAACAATTCCAGCCGCGCGGCCGCGGCCGCCGCCGGTGCCGACGCCGACGTGGCCAATGCGGCGAACGAGGCGGTCCGCGCTCTGCGCCGCGCGGCGGTGATGGCCGTCCCACTCGCCTATGATGCGGCGAGCGGGCGCGTCTCGAGCGCGGCGTTTCTCGTCGAGCGCGATCACTGGAAGGACTTCCTGCGCGCCGTGGCCGACCAACACGAAGCGCATCACGCGCTCAAGTTCGAAGTGACCGGGCCCTGGGCGCCGTACGACTTCGTGCAAATGCAGTTCGGGGGCTGACCGAGTGTTCTGTCCTCAGTGCGGCACCTGGAATCGAGCCTCGTCGGCGGCGTGTGACCGCTGCGGCGAAGCCCTTCCGGAGCTCAAGCGCGGGGCGTTCGAGCGCCCCGACGACGAGCTGACGCGCCTTCGCCGCGCGACGGGAAACCGGTATCGCGTCCTTCGCCGTCACGGCGGCGGCGGCATGGCCGAGGTCTATCTCGCCGAGCAGGCGCAGCTCGAGCGGCAGGTGGTGATCAAGGTGCTGCACGCGCATCTCGCGCGCGACGCGGAAGTCGCTGAGCGTTTCCGGCGCGAGGCGGAGGCGGCGGCGAAGCTCGTTCATCCGCACATCTGTCCGGTCCTCGACTACGGTGCAACCGACGACGTCGTGTACACCGTCATGCCCTTCCTCGAGGGTGGCGCGTTGGCCGACCTCATTCAGGTCGAACGGCAAGTCGAGCCGATGAAGGCGGCGGCGGTCGCGGCCCAGGTGGCGTGCGCGCTCGATTACGCGCATCGCCGCGGCGTTGTCCACCGCGACGTGAAGCCCGACAACGTGCTCTTCGACGAAGACGGCAACGCGATCATCACCGACTTCGGCATCGCGACGGCGCGCTTCCACGGGCGTCTCACGGCGAGCGGCCGCGCGATGGGGACGCCGCACTACATGTCGCCCGAGCAGGCGATGGGTAAGCTCGTCGACGGGCGGAGCGACATCTACGCGATCGGCATCCTGCTCTACGAGGCGCTCGTCGGTCAGCCGCCGTTCGACGCCGCCGACGCTTTTTCGGTGAGCTACAAGCAAGTGCACGACACCGCGGTGCCGCCGTCGACGGCGAACCAGCGCGTGCCCGCCGCGCTCTCCGACATCGTGATGAAGTGTCTCTCGAAGGCGCCCTCGGGACGCTACGGCCGCGGCAACGAGCTCGCGGACGCGCTCATCGGTTTCCTTCGCTCCACGGCCGACGGCTCGACGCCGCACCGGATGGCGACGATCGCGCGCCGCGCGGGATTGCTCTCGGGCAGATGACGCTGAAGGTCGAGCACGACGTCGCGACGGTCCACACAACTCATCCGTTCGTCATCGCGCGCGGCGGCGCGACCGAGCATCGCCTCGTACGCGTGCGGCTCATCGCCGACGACGGCTGCGAAGGCTGGGGCGAGGCGGCGCCGAATCGTTTCTACGGCGAGACGCCGGACACCGCGCTCGCCGCGCTCGAGCGTCTCGCGCCGATCGTCTCGGCGGCCGACCCGTGGCACCTCGAAGACGTCGAGGCGGAGCTGCACCGCGCGCTGCGCTACAATGGGTCCGTGAAGTCGGCTGTGAGCGCGGCGTTGCACGACCTCATGGGCAAGCGGCTCGGCGTTCCAGTCTATAAACTTTGGGGGTTGGATCCCACGCGCGCGCCGCTGTCCAGCTTCACGATCGCGATCGCCGCCAACGACGACGAGCTGCGCAAGCGCGTCGCCGACGCCGCGCCGTATCCGGTGCTGAAGGTGAAACTGGGCACGGATCACGACGAGCGGATCATCCGCACGGTGCGTGACGCGGCGCCCGAGAAGGTGCTACGCGTCGACGCGAACGCGGCGTGGACGCCGAAGCACGCGCTGCGGATGATCGACGTCCTATCCGAGTGCGGCGTCGAGTACGTCGAGCAGCCGGTCGCGGCGCATGACCTCGACGGCCTGCGGTTCGTGCGCGAGCGATCGCGGCTGCCGGTGATCGCCGACGAGTCGTGCGTCGGACCCGCCGACGTCGCGCGCCTCGTCGGCGTAGCAGACGGGATCAACATCAAGCTCTCCAAGTGCGGCGGGCTCCGCGAAGCGCTAAAGATGATCGCCACGGCCCGCGCACACGGCATGCTCGTGATGGCCGGTTGCATGATCGAAACGAGTCTCGGGATCACCGCGGCGGCGCACTTTGCGCCGCTGCTCGACTACGCCGACTACGATGGGGCAGCGTTGCTCTCGGACGACCCATACTGCGGCGCGACGATCGAGCGCGGGCGCATCGCGATCCCCGACGCCGCGGGGCTCGGAGTCACTCGGCGGTGACCGCGGGCGATGCGTTCGCCGAGCTTGCCGCCGCGGTGCGGTCGAACGACGTCGGCCGCGCCAAGTCGATCCTCGCCTCGAATCCATCACTCTCGAGTCAGTTGAACGATCCGGCGCCGGGCGAAAGCTTCGGCGGAACGATCCTACGCCAGCCCGTCGAGCAGAATCGGCGTGAGATGATCGACCTGCTCGTTCGTTCGGGCGCCGACGTCAACGCGCGGAGCCACTGGTGGGCGGGCAGCTTCGGACCGATCGACGCGGCGGATGCGTCGCTCGTGCCCTTTTTGCGCGAACGTGGCGCCGTCCTGACGCTTCACGCCGCGTCCCGGCTGGGCATGATCGACGAGATCGAACGGATTCTTCGCGACGATCCACGCGCCGTGCACGCCCGCGGCGGCGACGGCCAGCTGCCGCTGCACTACGCGGCGAACATCGAGGTCGCGAGCGTGCTGCTCGACGCGGGGGCCGACATCGACGCCGTTGATGTGGACCACGAGTCGACGGCAGCACAGTGGGCCATTCGCGAACGAACGGACGTCGCGCGCTTCCTCGTTTCTCGCGGCGCGAAGGCTGACATCCTCCTGGCCGCCGCCCTCGGCGATGTTGATCTGGTGCGGAGTCACCTGGACAAGGCGCCCGCGAGCGTGCGGTCGACCGTGTCCGACCGCTACTTCCCGAAGACGAATCCGCGCGCCGGCGGCACCATCTACATCTGGACGCTCGGCGGCCACAAGACCGCGCATCAGATCGCGCGCGAGTTCGGCCACGAAAACGTGTTCGCGCTGCTGATGTCGCGCACGCGTGCCCCTTTCGCGCTCGCCGTCGCGCTCGAGTTGGGCGACGAGCGCGCGGCCGAGGGGTTGATCGCCGACAACCCCGGCATCGTCGAGACGCTCGCCGACGAAGAGCTCGAGCGACTGCCGGTGGCGGCCCAAGCGTCGAACGTGCCGGCAGTCCGCCGGTTCCTCGATGCCGGATGGCCCGTCGACGCGACCATGCCGAAGCACGTGACCGCGCTTCACTGGGCCGGCTTTCACGGCGACGTCGAGATCGCGAAGCTGCTGCTCGCCCGCGGCGCGCCGCTCGCGTTCAAGGACGGCGAGTTCGACGGAACGCCCCTCGATTGGGCGATGTACGGCTCGCGCAACGGCTGGGGACGCCGCACCGCGGACTATCCCGGCGTCGTGAACGCGCTGTTGGACGCCGGCGCGAAGGTCCACGAGGAGTACACCGCCAGTGAGCCCGTTCTCGAAGTGCTGCGAGCCCACGGTCTCAGGCGCTAGGGCCGCTGGCCCAACTCCACTCAGCATTCGGAGCACGACACCAACAAGGGAACAACGATTCCGCAGAGTTGAACTGCGAATCCGCAGATACAGCCAGGCTTCATCTGCGGAATTGTCGTTTGGATCTGCCGCATCTGCGTTGAGTTTTCTTAATTCCCCGAGTTCACGTTAGGGTTCTATTGGTCGGTGGCCGATCGGCGCGCTGGCGGCTTTCTGCGCGACGGACGTTTCTGCCCGCCGGCCGTACTCCACGTCGTCGTGAGGAACCTTTACGCGGATGGGCGGTTTGCGGAAACGTCGGCGCCTGACCACTCAATTTCGACAACAATTGGCTGTCAGCGGCCTCTTGTCCGCCATCGCGATCGGCAGCCCTGCCGCTCAGAGCGCCCCGTCTCGCGACACGACCCGCAGCCAGGCATACCGGAACCGGGTTCTCGGGCTGTTCGACCAGACGACGGGCGATCCAGTCGAGGGCGCGGAGGTCGTCGACGTAAGCACCGGCTGGTCGGCGAAAACGACGGCGACCGGCACCGTGAGTCTCCTATTCCTTCCTGAGGGCGGCGGCCTCGTGCGGATTCGGAAGGTCGGCTACGCGCCGGTCTTGACCAAGATCGCGATTTCGCCGCGAGACACCGCGCCGATCACGTTGCTTCTCTCTCGCGTTGCCGAGCTCCCGGCCGTCGTCACCCGCGACACCGCGCGCCACTACATCTCCGGCAACTTGAACGCCTTCGAAGAACGGGCACGAATGCGGGTGGCGGGATACTTCATCATGGATTCGCTGCTCCGCAAATCCGAAAACCGTTCGTTCTCGAATCTGTTGCGATCGCAACTGCCGGGCGCATTCATCCGCGAGGCTGGATTCGGATCGGCGTATCTGACATGCGGCCGAGGCGGCACCGGCGGCGCCCCCGAGGTGTTCGTGGATGGAGTAGCGATGAAGGCGGGCCGGTTTCCGTTCAACCTGAACACGATGCAGGTCTCGGAGCTACAGGGCGTCGAGTACTACCCGAGCGGCGCGACGATGCCAGCCGAGTACTCGAGCGCCGGGACCTCGTGTGGTGCCCTCATGCTGTGGACGCGAGAGAGATGATTCTGGCTGTTAGCCAGTCGCCCGGACGACCAAGAAGGGAACAACGATGACGCAGGTCTGAACGGCAATCTGCGCAGGTAAAAACTGAGGCCCTGATCCGCGGTTTTGCTCTTCAAATCTGCGTTCAGCCGCGCTGAGTCTTCTCCCGTGAATCGTGGCTCGCGCTGCTACGGATGCACTCGCTCGCGATCCCAGTACGTCCCCAGTCGCGCCAGCACGCCCGCGTAAACGTCGATACCGTCGAACAGATTCTGAAGGCGTAGGTTCTCGTTCGCCGCGTGCTGATTGTTATCGTGGTTCACGATCGGCAACACGATCAACGGCGCATGCAGCACCTTCTCGAACGTGTACATCGGCAGGCTCCCGCCGAGCGTCGGGAGCGCGACCACCGGGCCGCCGACGGCCTCCGACGTCGCGCGAAGTACCGCCTGTGAGAGCGGCGAGTCCATCGCGACGCGCGTCGGGGCGTAGCCGGCCTCCCACGTCACTTTCGCGATGCGCGCGTGGTGCATCCGCTCCTCGGGCGTCGGCGTGTGCTGCACGATCGTGTAGCCGCGTTCCCGAATGTGGGTCTCGACGAGCCGGCGGACGTGGTCGGGCGTCTGCCGCGGCACGAGCCGAAAATCGATCGACGCCGTGGCCTCCGTGGGAATGGCGTTCGCCGCCGTCGCGCCCACCGCGCCGCCCCGAATCCCCCGGAGGTTCAAGGCCGGCAGCATGATCCGCTCGACGAGCGCGGCATTGCTGGCTTCCGTCGCGCCAAGCTGAGTCTCGGCGCGCATCGCCGAGTCGACCGGCGGAATGCTGGCCAGGGCGCGACGCTCCGCCGGCGAGATCGGCGTGACGTCGTCGTAAAAGTGCGCGATCAGGATGCGGCCGTCGTCGTTGCGCATGCTGGCAATGAGGTTTGCCAGCATCGTCACCGGATTCGGTGCCCAGTTTCCGTAATGCCCGCTGTGAAGCGCGTGCGACGGGCCGTAGAGCGTGATCTCCGCCCCGGTCACGCCTCGAACGCCAAACACCACTTGCTGCCGCCGCGACTGGTGCACCGGCCCGTCGCCGAAGAGCCACGCGTCAGCCCGAAGCAGCGTCGCGTTCTTCTCCAGAATGGATTCGAGGTGTCCGGAGCCCGCTTCTTCCTCGCCCTCGAAGAAAAGCTTGAGGTTCACCGACGGGCGTACTCCCGCCGACTTGAGCGCGTCCAGCGCCGTGAGCATGGCGACGATGGGTGCTTTGTCGTCGCTCGACGAACGCCCGTAAACGCGCCACTCGCCCTGCATCGAGCCCGGCGTCGACGGCAACACCAGAGGCCTGCCGCCCGCCTCCAGGGGCTTGTCGAGTACCACCGGACTCCAGGGCGGCGACGTCCACTGAGCCGGGTCCACCGGCTGGCCGTCATAGTGGGCGTAAAAGACGACCGTCCGCGTCGCGCCGGGGGCCGACAGCTCGCCGTAGACTGCCGGCGACCCACCCGTGGGCGAATCGAGGATCTTCGCCGCGATGCCTCGGGCTTCCATCATCGACCGCAGTCGCTCCGCGTTCCGGCGGATGTTTGCCGTATCCGACGCCACGTTCGGGATCGCGATGAAATCGCGTAACTCGCGAATGATCGATGTATCGTGCGCGGTGCGATATTGCCGTACGCGGGTACGAAGTGCGTCGGCGGAGGGGGACTGGGCCCACAACGGCCCAGCGATTGCCGTGGTGATCGAGGTCACAAAAACCAAGCGACCACAGCATCGGGAAAGGGCTCGGGGATGGTACCACGGATAGTCGGTCATATGCGCCTCACGGGCCTGAACCGGCATGAATTGCATCACGACTAGCGCGGAACGCCTCCACGTGCAATGCTTTACCCGCTCGCGGCAGAGTCGGCTTTTCCTTACCGAGGGTAGGAATGTCTGAGCCCCAAATCGTGGAATCGACGCCGGTAGCCGGTGGTGGCGTCGATGGCGGAAAATACGTGTACTGCATTGTCCGCAGCGAGCGACAGCGGGACTTTGGGGCAATCGGCATCGGCGGCGGACAGCGGGTCTTCACAGTCGCCTACCAGGACCTCGCCGCAGTGGTCAGCGATACGCCGATTGTGATTTACGACCCAACTCGCGAGAACGTCCTCGCTCACGAGTTCGTCAACGAGACGGTCATGAAGGAGTTCACGGTGATCCCGATGTCGTTCGGCACCGTGTTCCGCTCGGAGGAAGACGTCACCGAGCTGCTCCGTTCCACCTATCAGGCATTCAGCGACGTGCTCGACAAGATGCAGGACAAGATCGAGTTCGGGCTGAAGGTGCTCTGGGACCGTGAGAAGGTGATCGCGAACCTCGAGCGGCAGAACGACGAGATCAGCCGATTGAAGGACGAGATCAGCCGGCACACGACGACCTCGACCTATTTCGCGCGCATGCAGCTCGGCCGGCTCGTCGATTCGGCGCTCGAGGAGATGAGCTCGCAATACGTCGCCGACGTCCACGACGCGCTCAAGCCCGTCGCCGTCGCGAGCCGGTCGAACAAGCCGATCGGCGACCGCATGATCCTCAATGCCGCGTTCCTCGTCGACCGCGCGCAGGAACAAGCGTTCGACGAGAGGGTCAAGGAGACGAGTCGGAAGTACGAAGACGTGCTTTCGTTCAAGTATTCCGGTCCCTGGCCCCCCTACAACTTCGTCAACATCAAACTGAAGTTGGAAAAGGCGGACTAGCGGACGTTGGCGCGCGCGGAAAAATTGTGGTGGTCATGACGATGGAACCCGTTGCCGTCGCGCGTCCCGCTTCGCCGGCTCCTCCCCGGTCGCGGCCGTCGAGCGATCGCACGCAGCTGGCGCTGTTGTCCGCGCTGGCCGAGGCGCCGGACATGGACGCGGCCGCGGGTTTCCTCCTGAGCCACGTCGTCGCGGCCACCGGAGCCCGGCGCGCGTGCCTGCTCGGCTTCGACTCTTCCGAGCAACAGCTCGCGCTCGTATCGCAGACGGGACTCGACGATGCGCCGCTCGAGTTGACGATCGCCGAGCGCACGCATCCGTGGATGGTCGCCACGCTCTCGCAGACGACCGTCGTCGCCGACGCGCCGCCGCGGTCGGCGACGAGGATCCAATTCGAGGAATGGACGGCGCTACCAATGCCGCGGCCGCACTACCGCGGCGCGCCGCCGCCGTGGCCGGAAGCGTACGCCGCCGAAGTGCTCGCCCCACTCGGCGCGGGAGTGCGAATCATCAGGCGCGAGAGCCGCGGATTCGTCACGGCGCCCGGCGGCGTCGTGATCGTTGATCTCGCGCTCCCGCCGCACCTCGTCGAAGAAATCGAAGCGATCGTGATGTACGCCGGTCCGGTGCTCGCGCGCGTCGCCGCGCACATCGACGTCGAGCGCGGATACGAGCGGGTGAACCAAGAGCGCGGCCGCTACCAGCAAATGGTCGACTCGCTCCCCGATCCGGTCGTGATCACCGACGCCGTGAACGACATCATCGTTCAGAACAAGCGCGCCGAGCATCTGTTGTTCGTGAGCGACGCGGATTCGCCGGGGCGCCGGCGCGCCGTGGAGGTGAACAACCTTCTGTTCAGCTCCTTCCTCTCGCGCGCGACGATCAGCGGCTCGCACGGCGAGGGCCCACGCGAGCTCAATCTCGTGGATCCCGACGAGGGGAACGACTTGTTGTTCGAGGTGCTCACGCATTCGATCGCTCAGCGAGCCGGCCCCGACGACGCCGTGCTCTCCGTGTTGCGCGACGTCACCGATCTTCGCCGCGCGTCGAATGAGCTCGAGCGGCAGGTGCAGCGCGTGCGTCAGGCCGAGGTCGAGGCAACGGACGAGCGCGACCGACTCAACTTGATTCTGGAAAACGTCGCCGACCCGATTCTCGTCACCGATCGCGCCGCCAACATCATCCTGATGAACGACGAGGCGGAACAGCTCTTCCACGGGCCGAAGGGCGGCGCGCGAAGCTATCGCGTCTCGCAGTCGGTCAGACAGAACGACACGATGTTCACGTCGTTCATTTCCGAATTTGCGCTCACCGACCAGCGGCTCAAGCGCGAGCGCATGACGCTCGTGCATCCGATGAACGGCGCGCCGCTCGCCGTGGAAGTCGTGTCGGGTAAGATCCGCAACGATCGCGGCGAGCCGATCGCGATCGTATCCGTGCTTCACGATCTCACGCAGCAAGTGGAGAATGAGCGCCTCTACGACGCGCTCAAGCAGCTCAACGGCGAGCTCGAAGGCCGCATCGCGGCGGCGACGTCGGATCTCGCGCAGCAGAACGAGCGCCTCCTGTGGCAGTCCGAGGAGCTGGCGAAGGCGAACAAGCTCAAGACCGACTTCCTCGCCAGCGTGTCGCACGAGCTTCGCACGCCGCTCAACGCGGTTATCGGATACTCCGCGCTCCTGCTCGACGGCATCGCCGGCGCGCTGACCGAGGCGCAGCGGGACTACATCACGCGAAGCCGCGCCGCCGCGCACCATCTGCTGTCGCTCATCAACGACATCCTCGACCTGTCGCGCATCGAAGCGGGGAAGATGCCGGTCCACGTCGAGCGCGTCGTGCTCGAGGACCTGATCAACGAAGTGGCGGAGCAGGTCGAGCCGATGATGACGTCCAAGCGGCTCGCCTTCCGCAAGGTCATCGCCGCGCAGTGTCCGCCGCTGCAAACCGACAAGACGAAACTCAAACAGATCCTGCTCAACCTTCTCTCGAACGCCGTCAAGTTCACGAATCGCGGCTCGATCCGGCTGCAAGTCGACCGCGAGCCCGACGCGATCGTCTTGCGCGTCGCCGATACGGGCGTCGGCATCCGCCCCGACGAGATCGACGCGATCTGGGAGGATTTCCGCCAGCTCGATCAGTCGCGCACCCGCTCGTACGGCGGCACCGGGCTCGGACTCAGCATCGCGCGGCGACTCACGCAGCAACTCGGCGGACAGGTGCGCGTGGAAAGCACGCTCGGCGTGGGAACGACGTTCGTCGTGCGATTGCCGTTGGCCATTCCCGCGGCGGAAGGACTCTGGGCGAACTAGAAGGACCTAACTTTCCGAGGATGCTCGTCTCGGTCGCCCTCCCGGTTCCGCTCTTCCACACCTTCACGTACCAAGTCCCCGCCGAGCTGACGTCCCGCGCGCGGCCGGGCAGGCGCGTCGTCGTTCCATTTCGAAATCGACGCGCGATGGGCGTGATCGTGGCGGCGGACGTCGAGCCGGGAAACGTTGCGGCGAAACCGGTCGAGTCGATTCCCGACGACGAGCCGGTGATGAGCGCCGAGATGCTGTCGCTCTGCGCGTGGATCGCCGAGTACTACGTCGCCCCGGTCGGCGTCGTGATCCGTAGCGCGTTGCCCGCGGCGCTGGCGTCTCACGCGGCGCCGGAACCGTCGCGACGCACGCGGCGCATCGTGGCGATTCGGGATGAGCTGCCGTCGCTCCTCGAGCGCGATACGACGTTCAAGCGGGCGCCCCAACAGCGGGCGCTCTTCGAGTTGATCGAATCGATCGGCGGGCCCGTGCCGGTCGAACATCTCACCGAGCGCCACAAGTTCTCGCCCGCCGTGCTTCGGACGCTCGTGAAGCGCGAGCTCGTGACGCTCGCGGACGAAACGGTGTCGCGCGATCCCTTCGCGCGCCGCCCGGCTCCCGCGGCGACCGGACACGCCCCGTCGGCCGCGCAGCGCGCCGCGCTCGAGACGCTTGCCGGCGGAAAGAGCGGCGACGTCTTCCTGCTCCACGGAATCACCGGCAGCGGCAAGACGCTCGTCTACATCGAGCTGCTCAAGCGGCTCGTTCTGAGCGAAGGAAAGACGGCGATCGTGCTCGTCCCCGAGATCGCGCTCACTCCGCAGACGGTCGACCGCTTCCGCGCCGAATTCGGCGACGCGGTGGCGGTGCTGCACAGCGCGCTCGGCGACGGCGAGCGGTATGACGAATGGCTCGCGCTGCGCGAAGGGCGCAAGCAAATCGCCGTCGGCGCCCGCTCGGCGATCTTCGCGCCGCTCGCCAACCTCGGCGCGATCGTCGTCGACGAAGAGCACGAGTCGAGCTACAAGCAGGGCGAGACGCCGCGCTATCACGCGCGCGAAGTCGCGATCGTGCGGGCGAGGCGTGAAGGAGCGATCGTCGTGCTCGGAAGCGCGACGCCGAGCCTGGAGAGTTGGACGAACGCGCAGCGCGGAACGTACACGTTGATCACGTTGCCCGAGCGCGTCGGCGGCGGGCGTCTGCCGGACGTGCGCGTCGTGGACCGCCGCGAGGCGTCGCGCGCCGCCGCCGTGCGTCCGGCCTCCGAGCGCAGCGCGACCGACTGGCTGCGTCTCGTACTGAGCGAAGAGCTCGAGCACGCGCTGTCGCAGCGGCTCCAGAAGCAGGAGCAAAGCATCCTGCTGCTGAATCGGCGCGGGTACGCGGCGTTCGTGCAGTGCGAGACCTGCGGGTACGTCGCGACCTGTCCCAACTGCTCGATCAGCCTCACGTATCATCGAACGCCGGAAGGGCTCGTCTGTCACTACTGCCGGCACACCGAGCCGCTGCCTCGAGCGTGTCCGAGATGTTCCGGCGCCGTGCTCCGGCAGCGCGGACTCGGCACGCAGCAGGTGGAGCGTTTGCTGGCCGACCGTTTTCCATCGGCGCGCATCGCGCGGATGGATGTCGACACGACGAGCGGCAAGTGGGCCCACGCCGAGATCCTCGATCGCGTTGGAAGCGGCGAGGTGGACGTACTGCTCGGCACGCAGATGATCGCGAAGGGATTGGATTTTCCCAACGTGACGCTCGTCGGCGTCGTGGACGCGGACGTCGGCATCAACCTGCCCGATTTTCGCGCGTCCGAGCGGTGCTTTCAGCTCCTGAGTCAAGTCGCGGGGAGGGCGGGCCGCGGTCCGCGCGGCGGCGACGTGTTGATTCAAACGCGCGTGCCGACGCATCACGCCGTCGTCTGCGCGATGAAACACGACTACACCGGCTTCGTTCGCGAAGAGCTGACGGCGCGCGACTCTCCAGCGTATCCGCCGACGATCCGGCTCGCCAACATCGTGTTCAGCGGCACGACGGAGAGCGATACGGCGCGTCTCGCGGCGTCGGCGGTCGCATGGCTTCACGCGCTGTCGACCAAGCGATCGATTCACGGACTCACCGTCGTCGGCCCGGCGCCGTGTCCTGTCGAACGGATCAAGAACCGGTGGCGGTGGCACGCGCTCTTGAAGTCTGATCGTGCGGCCGACCTCACGAAGGTCGGGCTCTATTTCATGGAGCGGTTCAAGGCGCCCAAGCGCGCGGACTTGCGCGTGACGCTCGACCGGGACCCCGTGGCGCTGCTGTGATATCCGTGATGCCATGAGTCTCGCGGCTTCTCGCGAACCGTGGTACAGTGGTCGAAGTCGGTAGCATTCTCGGAACCCACCATTCGCAGGAATCAGCTATGCGACGTGCGGCGATACCGTTGTTGGTTTCGCTCCTCGTGCCCGCGCTGGCGTTCGGTCAGCGATCGGATGACACCTTGAGCCTCGCGGGAAGAAACATCATCTCGTTGGGTGTCGGGCTCACCGGCGCGCGCGACGTGTCGGCCACCGCGACGCAATCGAGCACGCACACGACGGGCGAGCTCGGATACATCGGCTACGGCCACTACGTGCATCCGCAAGCCGCGGTCGAGATCACGTTCGGCGTGTTGAACACCGATACGTTCGAGCAATTCGGCCACAGCCACGCCAACACGATCGCGCCGGTGCTGTTCGGTGTGCGATACTCACCGGAGCCTCTTTCGCTGAGCCGCTCGTTCCGGCCGTTCGTCTCCGCCGCCGCCGGCCCGTACGTCCATAGCGTGGCCGACGCCTCTGATTTCGGCGCCGCGTCGACGACCACCGAGACCGCCGCCGGCGCGCGGTTCGGCGCCGGCGCCGATTGGTACGTCGCACGCCACTTCATGCTTCGCGTCGAGGGCGACTACCACGCCGTCGGATCGTTCTCGCACCCCGACGCCCTGACCGAGAACGCGAGCGGCTTCGGGTTCGGCGTCGGGATGGGATTCGTGTGGGGCGGCCGCTGAACCGGGTGGACAGGTGGACGGGTGGACAGGTGGACCGTTGGACCGGGACCCACGCAGCCAACAGAACTCAGCCGTTAGTGGCCAGGTGCCGTCCACCCGTCCACCCGTCCACCTACATTCCAGTGCGTGTCGAACTTCCCGCCACCGGATTTCTCGCAGCCGCCGTTCACGAGCTACCCCGACGCCAAATTTGCGGCTGCCCCTGCCGACGGCGTCCTGCCCGACGGCTTCTTCTCGACCACCAATCTCCCGACGTTCGTCCGCGTCAAGGGCCAGTGGGTCGCGCCGCGCGAGCCGCGCATGGACAGCGGCCTCGTGCTCGACCGCGACGGAATCATCTGGGTTCGCGAGGGGCGCACGCTCAAGAAGGGCGACCTCGTCGCGGTGGGCGACAAAGAAGACGGCTCGCAGGGCATCTTCGTGCAGACGCACATGGTGCCGCACGGCGTCGACCCCGACGCGTTCACGTTCATGTCGAGCGAGGTGTCGCGCGAAAAGCCGATCGACTACGCGCACATGGCGCGCGTCCTGATCGACGAGAAGAATCGCGGGGGCTATCCGGTCTGGGTCACCGGACCGGCGCTCGTCCACTCGCGCGCGCGGTCCGACATGAGCTGGTTCATCGCCAACGGGTTCGTCGGCGCGCTGCTCGCCGGCAACGCCGTCGCCGTGCACGATATCGAGGCGTCGATCTACGGCACCACGCTCGGCATGAGCTCGACGGGCGAGATCACGCAGGGCGGGCATGGGCTGCACATGCGCGCCATTAATCGGGTGCGGGCGGCCGGGTCGATAGCCGCCGCGGTGGAGCAGGGAATCATCACCGACGGGATCATGTACTCGTGCGTCAAAAACAATGTCCCGTTCGTGCTCACCGGCTCGATCCGCGACGACGGCCCGCTTCCGGACGTCATCACCGACATGCTCGTCGCGCAGGACGCGATGCGGCGCCACACGATCAAGGCGACGATGGCGATCATGATCGCCACGGCGTTGCACGCGATCGCGACCGGCAATATGCTGCCTGCATTCGTGCAACACCCCGACGGCTCGATGCGCGAGCTGCCGACCATCTGCGTCGATTCGTCGGAGTTCGTCGTGAGCAAGCTCAAGGATCGCGGAACGCACCAGGCGTTCGGCGTCGTCACCAACGCACAGGACTTCATGCACATCCTTCGGCTCTACGTCGAAAAAGAGATCCAGACGCGCGCGACCCCCGCTCGAGGCGTCGCGCAGGCGGCGTCGCGATGACCATGGCCCCCCCACCCGCGCGACCGAAGCAGTCGCCCGCGACTCATCCACTGGACGCGCGCGAGCGATTCCTCCTGGCGATCACGGCGCAGATCGCCATCGACCGCATCGCCGAGGTGCATCTGTTTGCGCCGATCCGTCAAGGCGGTGTCGAAAGCGGCGTCGCCGTCGTTGCGGCAATTCCCTTCGAAGGACAGGACCTCGCCGACAAGGACCCGCGCTACGTCGTTTACACCGCGCACTACCGCCTCGTGCTCAAGGGGCCCGACCGCGGCAAGTGGGAGACGACCATCGTCGCCGAAGCCGACGCGCCGCTGGTGACAGTCGACGCCGTCGTCCGCGGCGTCCAACGCCGCTCCGGCGATCTCGACGACCCCGCGCGGCTCGACGCCGACGACCTTCGCTCCGCTCTCGGTGGACGTTGATTCTCAGTCTCCCGGTGCAGACTCCCGTCGTAGTAATGGCCGGCGGCTCTGTATCCTTGAGCGCAGCTCCCACGAGCGTGCGGCCTCCTACTTGGAGAACGTCGCCGCCAGACCAGTGTTGAACTGGCCCTTGAGCACGCCGTTGTTCAACTGGCCGACGAAGACGCCCAGCGTGTCGCTCGCGGTCTGATTGCTGAGAAAGGCGAGCACCACGTCGTTGCCCTTGATGCGGCCGACGACGCCGTCGGCGCGAGGGTTGGTGCCCGTGGTGATGTACCTGCCGCTGAGCGCAGCGGGCGCGGTGCTGCTGATGGCCGGAGACTCGACATAGAGGTTGAACGACGCGACGAAGCCCGTGTCGGCACTCGGTTGCAGACGAAATCGTCCCTCGATCGGCTCCGTCTGGTCGGCGATGACGGTCAGCGTCCCGTTCGTGAGCGTCACGAGCGATCCGAATAGCCCGAGCCCGCCATTGATTCGGCTGATGATCCCCGCGCCGGTGAACGGATCGTTGTTCGTCCGATAGTAGTCGAAGAAGTTCGAGTCCACCGCCGCGACGAGCAGATCCTGGTGGAACCCCGGGATCAGCACGTGCTGGAGATTCTCCGAGAACAGATTTCGCAGATCGCCGGTGAGACGCACGTGTAGGCTGTCCGTGAACAGGAAGAACGGACCGTACGGACTCTCGACGCGCATCGCGTACGCCCGTGCCTTGGGCGCTTCGCCCCACACGATGTTGAGGGTGTCGTGGTCGCGATTCAGCGTTCGCGTGAGCCCGCCGGTGGTCGTCACTTCGGGGAGCGGGATGCGCGTGAACGCGGTGATGTCGTCGCCGTCCGTGGTGCGCACGTGGAGCTTGTACCGGGCGCCAAGGAGCAGCGAGTGGCCGGGAATTGGAACGTGGTAGACGCCTGGCCCGTTGACGGTGGCGCTCGGCACGGGCGTCTCGGAGCCCCTCACCACAACCCCGCTCGAGTCGACGATCTCGACGAGCGCGTTGATGATCGGCACGCCGCCGGCGCTCTCGATCGGGTCGTTGAGATTGAACGTGTGGTGGTCGCCGGCGTTGATCGCCCCGCTCAACGTCTGCTCGAGAAAGACGATCTGCTCCGCGGCGCTCGGGGTGAGCACGGCGTGCACCACGAGCTTCGGTGTCGATTGCGGGACGTTCACCTTCTCCAGCTCGCATGCCGAGAGGGCGACGAGTGCGATCGCCACGCCGTGCGCTGCGCTAGAACCGAATCGAGACACCGGCTGACGGCAAAAGTGGGAACTGCGAGATCGCTTCTTTCGTGGGCGGACTCGCGGAATAGTCGAAGACGTACATGAACACGTTCTTCGCGTAGTACGCGTTCACCACGCTCACGTACGGCGAGATCGACGTGCCGCGCACCGAGTACGTCCGGGTCACGCTCAGATCGAGGCGCTGCGTCGGCGGAAGACGTGCGCCGTCACGCGGGCCGCCGACGAATTCGTTCTGCGGACTTCCGCCGCGCGTGCCGAACGCGTTGAGCGCCGGATCGTACACGCGCCGCACGATCTCGCCGACGATGTCGGTGTATGGCGTCCCCGTCGCATATCCGAACCGCAGCCCGATCAGATATTTCTTCGCCCGCCAGTTCGCCACGAAGTTGAGGTCGTGCCGTCGGTCGTGGCCCGGGAAATAGTGCAGTGAGTCGAGCTGCCGCGCCGCGACGGCGTACGTATAGGCGACCCATCCGCTGAACGGCCCGCGCTCGAACTGCCGCAACAGCACGTCGGCGCCGTACGACTCGCCGCCCACCGAAAAGAAGTTCGTTCGCGGATCGTCGGGATCGGGCGACGGGTTGCCGTCCAACAGCCGCGAGTACCGCTTGTAGAACCCTTCGACGCGCACGTATCGCGAATTCCCGAACCACTTCTCGGCGCCCGTCACGTAGTGCCACGCGCTCGATACCGGCGTCGCCGAATCGCTCGCGACCCAGAAATCGAACAGGCGAACGGGGATGTCTTCTCGCGCCAGCGAGTGCATCCCCTGAGTGAATTTCCCGACCGCCGCGGTCACCGCGAGCTCGGGCGTGATGAAGTACTTCGCCGACACGCGCGGAGAGACGCCAAGCCAGTTGAACCCCGCGCCGTTGTACGCCTCGCCGCGGAGTCCGCTTTCCACCAGCCACGATGACGAGGGGCGCCAGAGGTCGTCGAGAAACAACGCGCCCGACGTCGGGCGCTGGTGCAACGAGTAGAGGAACGTCTCCGTCTGCGGCGACGACGCCCCATAGTCGATCGTGAACGTCGCCACGTCGTAGCCGAGCGTGCGGTCGTGCTTCGCCGTGCGCGCGGTGATCGATCCGCCGATCCGCGTGTCGTTCACCGTGTTCGCCAGCGTCAGCGATCCCGCGCCGATGTCGAGCTTCGTCGAGAATCTCGAGCGCGACAGATGCTGTTCGGCCGTGGCGCTGTCGCCGAAGAGCCATCGCGCGCTCGGTTTGCGAAATGACGTCGCCAGCGTCGCGCCGGCGACGGTGTTTCCCCAGTCGAACAAGAACGTGCCGCCGGTCGCGTTCACGCCCGTCGTGTCGTTGAACGCCGCGATGTTGGCGTCGAGCACGTCGCGTCCATCGTAGGCCGTCACGATGAGGCGCGTCGTCGGAGAAAAAGCGTACGCGAAATGTGCCTGCTCGTCGCGGAAGTGATAAGGCAATTGATTGTCGCTGATCAGACTCACGAACTCGTCGGCGTACGTGCGTCGCCCGGCGACCATCCACGACGCCTTCCCGTGGTCGAACGATCCGCCCAACTCGCCGGTCGACGACAGCAACGAGAGCTCTGCCGTTCCGTGTACGCCCGCGCGGGTCTCGTCGGCCGAATGAACGTCGAGCACGCTCGACAGCCGGCTGCCGTAGCGCGCCGGGAAACCGCCCGTCATCAGCGTGATGTCGCCGACGGTCGGATCGATGAACGTGCTGAAGAGTCCACCGACGTGAAACGGGTTGTAGATCGGATAGCCGTCGAGAAGAATCAGATTCTGATCGGCCTCGCCGCCGCGCACGTTGAACCCCGTCGAGAAATCGTTTCGCGCCTCGACGCCCGGCAGCAGCTGCACGATGCGCAGCACGTCGGGTTCGCCGAGCCTCGGTACGCCCTCGGCCGCGCGCGCCGTGATTTGAACGGTGCCAACCGCCGGTCTCGAGTCGAACAGCTCGCGATCGATCGGCCGCGCCTCGGTCCGTACGGCGTTCAGCACCTGCGCTTCCGCTTGCAGCCGCAGCTCGACACGCGTCGTGTCGCCGGCGCGCACGACGACCACACGATCGAGTGCGGCGTAACCCAGCAGGTGCGCGCGGATCGTCCGTTCACCGGCCGCAACCGCGCTGATGACGAATCGCCCGTCGACGTCGGCGAGCGCGCCCTGCGTCGTCCCGACGATCGAGACGGCGGCGCCCGCGCGCGGCTCGGCTCGCTCGGCGTCGAGGACTCGACCGACGATCACGCCGGTCGTGTCTCGCCTCGGCGTCTGTTGCGCGCGAAGCGAGGTTCGCGCCGCGCCCAGTCCAAGGCATGCAAAAGCCAGCGCCGCGCCGGCGACGTACTTTGACAGGATCACCCGGTGCACGTCCCGCGGGTCGTCGATCGTCTCTTGATCGAGATTCAGTATCGCCGGACCGATAAGGAACGGATGCAACTGATTCCCGCCTGCCGCCCCGTGCGCGCCGATCTGGTCGTCGAACGACACGATCTC
>DASYSS010000037.1 GCA_036003045.1 Gemmatimonadaceae bacterium | reverse complement strand
CGCAGGAGTCGGCGGCGACGATTCCGGCGATGGATCCGCGTGACGCGTTCGAGCTGACGGAGATGTTGCAGGGCGTCGTGAACTACGGCACGGGCAAGGGAATCCGCGACTATGGGATCACCGGTCCGATCGCCGGCAAGACCGGCACGACGAACGATGGCATGGACGTGTGGTTCGTGGGATACACGCCGACGCTGATCCAAGGCGTGTGGTTCGGCTACGACATGCCGCAGCAGATCGGCATCAATGCGAGCGGCGGCCGTCTCGCCGCTCCGGCGTGGGCGGAGATCTACCAAGCCGGCTGGCGCGAGCCTCGCGGCGCCGATTTCGCCGTGCCTGCCGGAATGATCTCGAAGGTCGTCGATCCGACGACCGGTCAGCTCGCGACGCCGTGGTGCCCGGTCCGCACGACGCAATGGTTTCGCATCGGCGCCGAACCTGCCGAGACGTGTGCCGTGCATACGGGTCCGCCGCCGGGACAAATCGCGATCGACGCGAATGGGAACATCATCAACGTGCCTAGCCAGAATCCGCTCGAGCAGGCGGGGCGGAGTATCACCAATCTGCTCAAACGAATCATTCGTTGGTGATCGAGCTCGTGTGGCGTAGTGGCTTGGTTCCGGCCTGTCAGTACTTACGACTAGGGAACTGCAATTTCGCGGAAAAAGCCGGATTGACGCGGATACTGCAAAAAGCTGGGAATTGAAGAGCAACCGCAGACAAGATTGGAGAGATCGACGGCCTCAGCAGAGGTTGTCGATCTTTCCGTTTGTTTCCGCGCAATCCGGCTTTTCTTCCGCGAAATCCGCGGCAGTATCAGGGCTTCACCACTTCGAACGCGCTCGAAGGGACGCGCGCCAGTGTCGCCAACTCGTCGTCGCTCCAGCGAGAATCGGGAGCGCCGCTCACGTACCAGCCGGAGCCGTTGTCAGCGACGAGCATGCCGTAGCGCATCATCGCCCGCAGGATCACGCGGACGTTCGGTGAGAACGAGGTCGTGTCGAAGTTCGACTTGAGGCGGACGCGCATGCCCATGGGAGGGAGCGCGCTGCTCGTGTCGCTGCTGGCGTAGTGGCGCGCGGGTGAGACGTACGCTTTGCGTGTGCGCGGGCAGGTGAAACGGAGGGCGTGGTCGATGTGGCCCTGCGTGACGGCTTCGTCGTAGCGCACGAGGCCGGGGAAGATCGGCAGTCCGGCGGCGTCGGCGGACGTCCAACCGGCGGGGCGAAGGGCGTCGGAGCTGAGATCGAAGATGGCACCCGATCCCGCCGTCCAACTCCTGCCGCCATTGACCGGGTGCGCATCGTAGAGCTCGTAGAGCTTCCACGCGTCGATGTCGATCACGAGCACATGGCGGTCGCCGCTCGACGATGAGCCGCCTTCGATCGGCGCGTCGGGTGGAATCGGATATGGGCCAGGGTCGCTCTCGTCGGAGTAGTCGAACGAGACGGGCACTTTCGCCTGCGACGAATGCACGACGATGTACGGAATGCCGTTCGGCGCGCCGTCCCAAACGGTGCCGAAATCCGGATGAAGATTTCGCACGCCGCACGCCGCGATGAGCGTCGACGAATTCGGGTCGACCGTCGCGCTGGTGACAACGGTGTTCCAGGCGTTGTCGTCCGGGAACGGCCGCTTTCCGTTGAGCGACTCACCGCCGGTCGCCGGCGGGGACTGCGAGCCCCCCGGATCGGTGGAGGTCATGGTCCCCGGAGTCTCCGACGCGCTACACGCGAGGAGTGTGAGCGCGGCGAGCAGGCGCGTCGTGCCGAGGCGGTGGTGCATGGGGAAGTCTCGCAAAGAGCGGCACTTAGCTCCGTGCCCCCGGTCACCGCTCATCTGCCAAAGATTGCGGCGAAGTCTCCTACGCATACGTTAACTGACGTATTCGCCTGCGCGCCGTCGCTGCCTAATCTGGCTTCTGCTCATCGAAGCGCCGGAGGCCGCCGTGCATCACGCTGCCGCAGTCGCTGCACCTCCAAAACCGAGCGAGCTGACACACCTACGGCCCTCGAACGTCGCGGGTGCGTTGTGTTTCGCTGCGTGCGCGGGCATCACCGTGGCTGGATTTTGGCTCTCGCTCAACGGTTCGGTTTGGACTTGGGCGATCGGGCAGATCGTGCTCGCGCTCTCGTTCGTGCAGTGGTTCGCCGTGCTGCACGAGTGCGGGCACGAGACGATGTTCCGCACCAAGCGCCTTCACGCGGTGCTCGGCCAGGTCGCCGGATTTTTCTCGATCATCCCGTTCTACAACTGGAAGCGGGTGCACGGACGCCACCACAAGTGGACCGGGTGGCAGGACGTCGACCCGACGACGGCGGCGCTCGTGCCGCGCGAGCTCGGGACGTTGGAGCGAATTCTCGTCAACGTCTGCTGGCGATTCTGGATTCCGTTGTTCTCGGTGCTCTACCGGGTGAACAACTTCTGGAATTGGCCGCGGCTGCTCGAGCTGTTTCCGAAGCGTGAGGATCGTCGCAAGCTCGCATTGAGCTCGCTCGCGCTGGTCGCCGCGTATGTCGCGATCGTGGTCGTCGTCGGACCGATGACCGTGCTGCGGACTGCCGGCGTCGCGCTGCTGCTGACGCTCGTCGCCGAAGACCTGTTGCTGCTCAGCCAGCACACGCACATCCCGCAGAATCTGAGTCACGGCGAACAGGTGCGCCCGTTCCCGACGATCGAGCAGGAAGTGTTCACGCGATCGCTGGTCTTCCCGCGGTGGCTGTCGTCGCTGCTGCTCCACATCGACGCGCACGAGCTGCACCACATGTACCCGTACGTGCCGGGCTATCGCCTGGGCGAAGTGCGGTACGAGACGGAAAACGAGATCGGATTGTGGGCGTGGATTCGCGGCGCGCGGGCGCTGCCGGGCGAGCTCTTTCTCTTCCACAACCGGCTCGAAACGGGCGCCGACATCTAGGCGGCGCGATACATGACCCTCGATCCACTGAGCTGCGCGCTCTTTCTCACCGTCGCGTTCATCGTCGCCGGCCTCGCCCACTCGGCGTGGCTGCGCACGTCCGCTTCGCGCCGGCTTCTCCTTCCGATCGACGGCGGCGCGCGATTCCGCGGCAAGCGTGTATTCGGTGAGAACAAGACGGTGCGCGGGTTCGTTGTGATGGTGCCAGCGACGGCCGCGTCGTTCGCGCTGTTTCACGGTGTCGTCTCGCGCGTCGCGCCGGCGATCGCGAGCGATTTATGGCGGCTCGACACGGTCGGCTACGCGGCGCTCGGTGCGTGGGCGGGGCTCGGCTTCATGCTCGGCGAGCTGCCGAATTCGTTCGTGAAGCGGCAGCTCGACATCGCGCCGGGGATGGCGCCGCCGAGTCGAGTTGGGACGGCGGCGGTGTTCGTCATCGATCGGGTGGATTCGATCGTCGGGATGCTGGCCACGATCTCGCTCGTGGTGCCGACGCCGTGGATGACGTGGGCCTACGTGCTGCTGATCGGGCCAGGCATCCATCTGGCCTTCAGCGCCCTGTTGTACCGGATGGGCGTCAAGGCTCGGCCGGCATGACGACCATGTCCGTGACGCCGGTGAGCGGCGTTGACCGCGTGACCGAGCTGTGTGTGCCGCTCAGTGCGGCGACGGATGAGAGTCTCGTCGGGGCGAAGGCGTGCGCGCTCGGGCGTTTGATGCGGGCGGGCGTCGCGGTGCCTGAGGGATTCGTGCTCACGACCGGCGCGCTCGATGAGCATCTCCGTTCGGCAGGTGAAAAGCAAACTACCTCAACGCCGAGACGCGGAGACGCAGAGGAACGGCGACAACGAGAGAGTTTGTTGGGACTGCCTCTCGGGGTGGAGTTGGTCGAGGCGTTGCGGGCAAATGGAGCGGGGCTCTTGGCGCTTGGTGGGGAGCCCGTGGTCGTTCGGAGCTCGGCGATTGGGGAGGATGGCGCTGCCGAATCGTTCGCGGGTCAGTTGGAGTCGGTGTTGGATGTCGCCGATGAGGAACAGCTCGAGCGAGCGGTTCGGAAGGTCTGGGCTTCGCTCTGGTCGGAGCGGGTCGTGGCGTATCGAGCGGCGCGTGGTGTACCGGTGCGCGGGATGGGTGTCATCGTGCAGCGGCAGATCGACGCGCGCGTCGCCGGGGTGATGTTCACGACCACGTCGACCGGTGAGATGCTCGTCGAGTACGGCGCCGGCGTCGCGGACAAGCTGGTCGCCGGCGACGTCGATCCAGGGCGGGTGGCGATCGATCGAGCGAGCGGTATGGCGCGCGTGTCGAGACACAGCGCGGAGTGCGCGCTCGACGACCGTGAGATCGACCGCCTGCGTGTGGTTGGACTCGCGATCGAGACGGAGTTCGGCGCGGCGCAGGACGTGGAGTGGGCGATCGGCCGGAGCGGCGTGCTCTACGTGGTGCAGTCACGGCCGATCACCGCCCCGGTGACGATGCCCGGGCCGGCGATCAAAGGGCGACGTATTTCGTGGTCGAACGCGAACGTCAACGAGAACTTTCCGCGGCCTATCTCGCCGCTGCTCTACTCGATCGCAGCCGTAGGATACACCGAGTATTTCCGGAATCTGGCAGTGGCGTGCGGCGTGTCGGCCGCGCGGGTGCGTGCGATGGAGCGGGCGTTTCAGCGGATCATCGGCGTGCACGGCGCGCGGATGTATTACAACCTGACGTCGATTCATTCGGTGCTTCGCCTCGCGCCGTTCGGCGACGCGCTCACGAGCAGCTTCGACGCGTTCGTCGGCGCCGATGGTGGATCGGTCGAGACAAGCGACGTCGCGCGGCGCGGCAAGATTCGGCAGGCCGGCGAGGTCGCGGTCATCGTTGCGCGGGCGACGACGCTGCTGTTGCAGCTCGGGCGACGGATCGAGCGGTTCGAGAGAACAGCAGCCGACTTCGCGGCGCGCTCGGAGCCATCCCGCCTAGAGCAATTATCGCTGCTCGACCTTCGCGAGTTGCTGGCGGAGTTCATCGAGATCCGCTGCCACAAGTGGTTGGATGCGTCGCTCGCGGACGGCGCGGCGATGATCAGCTATGGCGCGCTCGAGCGACTTCTGCGCGGCGCCGGAATGGACGCGTCGGTCCACACGTCGCTGCTCAAGGCGATCCCGGATGTCGTGAGCGGCGGACCGGTCCTCCGTCTGTGGGATCTGTCTCGGCTCGCGCGGCAGGATCCCGCGCTGAGCGCGCTCCTCGAAGACGGCGACGCGCGCGCCGTGCTCCATACCGTCGACATCGATCCACGCTTCGCCGAGTTTCGCGCGGGGCTACAGCGATTTCTCGACGAGTGGGGGTTCCGGTGTTCGGAGGAGCTCATGCTCACGACGCCGAGCTTCCAGGAGGATCCGGCGCCGGTCGTGGACGTGCTGCGGGCGTACGCGAATTCCGAAGGTGAGTCGCCACGCGACACGATTCGTGCGCAGGCGCAGGCAAGAGAGCGGGAAACGCGCGCTGTGGCGTCGCGGCTCGGGTTCGTGCGCGGCACAATCCTCCAGGTTCTCCTTCCACGCGTTCACGCCGCCATCCGGTATCGCGAGCGCGCGCGGCTCAAGCAGGCGCTGCTCTACAGCCGGTGCCGGCGAATCGCGTTGGCGATGGGAAGGGAGCTCCGACGACGCGGGACAATCGCCGAGCGTGACGACGTGTTCTTCTTCACGTGGCAGGAATTGCTCGAGCTGACGGGAGGCAGCGCGATGTTCCCGGGCTCGGTGCGTGCTCTGATCACGGCGCGAACGGCGGAACACGCGCGTCTCTCGGCGACGCATCCACCGGATGCGTTCACGTTGGAAGAGGGTGAGTACTTCGACGATGCCGTCGGCGGCACCGACGGGTCGACAGGTGAACCAGGCGCCGCTTTGGCCGGGACGAGCGCGTGCGGCGGTCGCGTCACCGGTCGCGCGACGGTTCTCGAGAGCGTGACCCAGGCGTCACAGCTGACGCGCGGCGACGTGCTCGTGACGAAGCAGACGGATCCGGGGTGGGGAGCCGTGTTCCCGCTCATTTCTGGCCTCGTGATCGAGCGAGGCGGGATGCTGTCACACGGCGCGATCATCGCTCGCGAGTTCGGCATTCCGTGCATCGTCGGCGTGAAGGACGCGATGAGCCGAATTCCGTCGGGCGCCACGGTCACGGTAGACGCCGATCGAGGAGAGGTTCATGTCTTGGCGTGAGCTGATCGTCCGGTACGCGCGAGAGCGTGGGCGCTTGGGCGGGTTTGTTCTGCTCGCGGTAATCATGGCGGCCGTTGGTCGGTGGACCGGTGGCCCGGTGGAGCGGTGGACCGGTAACGGCTCGGCGTTCGAGTTGGCCGTAGGGACGCTTGCGGCGCTCGTGTTCATGCTTGCGTTCCGCATCTGGGATGACTTGGAGGATCGGCCGCGCGACGCGCGCGACCATCCGACGCGCGTGACCGTGGTCGCGGATTCACCCAAGCCGCTCGCTGCGCTGGCGATCGGGCTGGCGGTGGTGGGCATGTCGCTCGTCGTGATCGGACCGCGCGCTCTTGGGCGGCTTGCCGCGTTGGTCGCGGCTGCGATGCTGCTGGGTGCGTGGTATCGATGGCGGGGGACGCGCACGAGTGCGGTCGTGAACGGACACGTCGTGCTGCTCAAATACCCGTTGATCGCGTTTGCCGCGACGGCGTCGCCGTCGTTCGCCGCCCTTGCGTCGCTGTATCTGGCGCTCTGCATCTATGAGGTCGTCGACGATCCCGCGCTGCGCGCTTCCATCGTCGCGCGGCGGATCGCGATCTCGGAATGCGCGATCGTGTCCGCGATCGTCGTGACAGCGGCGTTGCTCGGCGGAAGGACTCCGTGACGGCGATCGCGTCGACGGCCCACGAGCGGCCGACGCTCACGCCCCCAACCGCCGACCAGTTCGAGCGGGTGAGCTGCTATCTGTGCGGCGCCGCGGACTCGTCGCCGTTCATCACCGCGGAAGACGATCTCACGGGCAAGCCGGGGCGCTTCACGTTCGTCACGTGCGTGAGATGCGGGCTGTGCTATCAGAATCCGCGCCTCACGGTGGAGCACATCAAGTCGTACTACGACGACGAGTACATCGCGCACCGCAAGAAGACCGACTGGGGTCCGCTCACCGGCTTCTTCAACTGGGCGATGGACCGTCACGATCGGCAGAAGGACAAGATCGTGAGCCGGTACGTGCGACTCGACGACGAGAGCGAGGTGCTCGACGTCGGGTGCGCCGTGGGGACGTTCCTTCAAAAGATGCGCGCGCGTTATGGGGCGCGCGCCACGGGCGTCGACTTCAAGGACCTGAGTGCCAGTCCGATGCTCGACGGCGTCGAATTCCGGTGCGGGTTGTTCTACGAGCAAGACTTCCGCGGCAAACGGTTCGATCTCGTGACGATGTGGCACTTCCTCGAGCACGACTACGACCCGATGCGCACGTTGGCGACGGCGCGCGATCTGTTGAAGCCCGACGGCCGGTTGATCATCGAGGTGCCGAGGCTGGACAGCACGACGTTCCGCGTCTATCGAGATCGTTGGCCCGGGCTCCAGGCGCCGCAGCACACGGTGCTCTACGACCGCACGACCTTCCTGCTCGCGATGGACAAGGCCGGGCTCGACGTCGTCGAGTATCTGCCCTACGGCGCGTTCCCGGCGTTCTTCTATTTCTTCGCGGGCGCGGCGTTCAAGGTGCTGCGCGGAAAGGGACTCAACCTGTCGCGCGCCATCTATCCCTATTTCCTGGGACAGATCCTCTTCTCGCCCGTGCTTGCGTTCGAGAAGCAGCTCAACTTCGCGATGCAGACCGTCGTGTGCCGGAAACGCACATGAGCAAGCTCGGCACGCAACTGCGCCTTGCCGCCACGTTTCTCTTTGTCACGCTAGGCGCGCTGGTGATGCTCCTCGTCGCCGTCCCGACGTTGTTCATCGCACGTCGGTTCTACTCCGAGGTCATGGCACGCTGGCTGGGTGAGATGGCGCTTCGCATCTGGGGTGTGCGCTATCGCGTGCACGGCGAGCCGCAGCCGGCCGACGTCCAAACGATCTACGTGTCCAACCACACGTCCACGCTCGATTTGTTCGTGCTGATCGCGCTCGCGCTGCCGCGCACGCGATTCTTCCTGAGCGGTTTTCTCAAGACGCTGCCGCCCATCGGCATCGTCGGGACGCTGATCCGGATCTTCTGGACGGTGCCGCAGGAATACCCGGAAAAACGAGTCGCGATCTTCAAGCGCGCCGACCGCATTTTGCGCGCGACGGGCGACTCCGTGTATCTGAGCCCGGAGGGCATGCGCATCACGAGCGGCGAGATCGGGCACTTCAACAAAGGGTCGTTCCATCTCGCGACGAGTCTGCACGCGCAAATCGTGCCCATCTACTTCTCGATTCCACGCGAGATCAATCCGGGGATGGGCTACGACGCCAAGCCCGGCCTGATCGACGTCTACTTCCTTCCGCCGATCGACACGTCGCGCTGGGCGATCGGCGATCTCGAACGAAATCGCGACGCCGTCCGCGATCTGTTCGTGCGCGTGCACGACGCGATGCGCGCGACGGGCCGGCTGCCCGAGTCGCTGGCGATCGAAGCGGACGCGCCTTTGCCGGCGGTCCTCGTATGAGCGCAACGCACCGCACGCTCGTCGACCTCCTTCGCGCACGTTCGGCGGAGCAGGGCGGCGACGTCGCATTCACTTTTCTCGTCGACGGCGAACACGAGGGAACGCGCTACACATTCGCCGAGCTCGACGCGCGCGCCCGCGCGGTCGCGGTGGCGCTGCGTGAGCGCGGCGTGGTTCCGGGCGAACGTGCGCTGCTGCTCTATCCGCCGGGGTTGGACTTCATCCCAGCGTTCTTCGGCTGCCTCTACGCCGGCGTGATCGCGGTGCCGGCCTATCCACCGCAGCCGTCGCAGGCGTCGCGCACACTGCCACGGCTGCTGAGCATCGTGTCCGACGCCGACGTCGCGATCGTGCTGGCGAACGCCGCCGTCGTCGACGCGGGCGCGCGCATGATGCGCGAGGCGCCCGGACTCGGCGCGATTCCGTGGCTCGCGACCGACACGCTGTCCGATGATTGCGCGGATGACTGGCGTCAGTGTGAAATCGGTCACGATAGTCTCGCGTTCCTCCAGTACACGTCGGGCTCCACCGCGTCGCCGCGCGGCGTGATGGTCTCGCACGCCAACCTGCTCCACAACCTCGCGTACGCCAGTCACGCGGCGGATCGCGATCGCTCGACGCGGTCGGTGTCGTGGCTTCCGGTAATCCACGACATGGGGCTCATCGAGGGCGTGCTCGGTCCCGTGTTCGGCGGATACTCCGCGTACCTGATGGCGCCGGCGTCGTTTCTGCATCGCCCGATTCGCTGGCTCCGCGCAATCACGCGATACCGCGCGTCGACGAGCGGCGGACCCAATTTCGCCTACGACCTTTGCGTGCGGAAAATCAACGACGCGCAGCGCGCGGAGCTGGATCTCAGCTCGTGGCGCGCGGCGTATAACGGCGCCGAGCCGATTCGCGCCGAAACGCTCGATGCGTTCCACGCGCGCTTCAAGGACGTCGGCTTCCGATGGCGGTCGTTCTATCCCGTGTACGGCCTCGCCGAGTCGACGCTGCTCGTGTCGACCGGCGGGCGAGACTACGAACCGGTGATCCACGACGTCTCGAGCGATGCATTGGCGCGCGGGCAGCTCAAGCCGGCGCGGACACGATCGAGCGCGCAGACGCGTCCACTCGTGTCGAGCGGGCCGGTGTCGTTCGGAACGCGCGTTCTCATCGTCGACTCGGCGACACGTCAGCAGTGCGGCGACGGCCGCGTCGGCGAGATCTGGGTTGCATCGCCGAGCGTCGCGCACGGATACTGGCGCCGCGACAGCGAGACGCGCGAGACATTCCATGCTCGTCTCGCATCCGGCGAGGGTCCGTTCCTCCGCAGCGGCGACCTGGGCGCGCTGCACGCCGGGGAGCTGTTCGTCGCGGGCCGGCTCAAGGATCTGCTGATCGTCCGCGGCTTCAAGCACTACCCGCAGGACCTCGAGCACACCGCCGAACGACAACATGCGGCGATTCGTCCCGGCTGCTCGGCGGCCTTCTCGATCGACAGCGATGGCGGCGAGGCGGTGGTGCTCGCGTTGGAAGTCGATCGCCGCCAAGCGCCACAGCTCGATGAGCCGGCAGAGCGCGACGCGTTCCTCGCGTCGCTCGTCGACCGCGTTCGATCCGCGATCGTGGAGCATCACGGCATCCAGCTCGCGGCGGTCAGCGTGTTGTCGCACGGCGCGGTGCCAAAGACCTCGAGCGGCAAGCTTCGCCGGCGCGCGTGTCGCGACGCGTTCTGCAACGGCTCGCTGGACGAGATCGCGCGCTGGGTCGCCGATCCACAGCTGGCTAGCCCGCTTCTAGCCGGCCGTTCGGCGAATCTCAGGTCGTACGAGCGAAGCGGCGTCGCGATGGAGACCGGCACGTGACGACCGGCGTCGCATCGCGGACCGAGCTTCGCGATCGCTTGGCGGCGGTCGTCGGTGCGACGTTGCGCGTGAACGTCGGGCACATCGGCCCGTTCGACTCGTTGTCCTCCCTCGGAATGGACTCACTCGCGGCGGTCGAGCTGACGGCGGCGATCGAGGACGAGCTTGGGATCGAGCTGTCGCTGACGGTCGTTCATGAGCATCCGAACCTCGACGCGCTGTGCCGGTTCATCGAAGGGGACGACAGCGACTCGCCGCGCGAGCGCGAGATGGATCGTATGCGAGGCGACGCGATCCTGCCGCCGGACATCGTACCTTGTCGAGGCGGTTGCCCGGCGATGCGTGACGCGCGTCGTATTCTCTTGACCGGAGCGACCGGATTCCTCGGCGCGCATCTCCTGCGTATGCTGCTCGACGAAACGCCGGCGACCGTGTATTGCCTGGTTCGTTCCGGCGCGGGGGCAGGCGATGGCCTCGATCGGGTTCGGCGCAACCTCGCGGCTTACGACCTGTGGTCCGATTCGGAGGCAGCTCGTGTGCGTGTCGTGTCGGGAGATCTGCGCCGGCCGCTGTTGGGACACGATCCACGCTCATTCCACGAGATGGCGATCGAGATCGACGCGATCGTGCATGCGGGCGCCGAGGTGAACTGGGTACGCGGATACGAGAGTCTGCGCGACGCGAACGTGTACGGCACGCGCGAGCTGTTGCGATTGGCCTGCGACGGAACGGCGAAACCGCTGCACTTCGTTTCGAGCGTGAGCGTCTGCCATTCGACCGCGGGGCCGCCGATCGTCGACGAGGGCACCGAGGTCTTCGCCGGGTTGGGCGGCCTTTGGCTCGGCTACGCGCAGAGCAAGTGCGTCGCCGAGTCTTTAGTCCGCGAGGCGGGAGCGCGTGGCTTGTCGGTGACGATCGTGCGTCCGTCGCTCATTACCGGCGACGCGTCGCGCGGAGGACGATCGAACGTGGATGACCTCACGTCGCGCTTCATCGCGGGCTGTATTCGGATGGGTGCGGCGCCCGATCTCGATTGGCGGATGGACTGCGTGCCGGCCGACGACGCGTCGCGCGCGATCGTGCGGCTCGCGCTTTCTCACGACGCCGGAGCCGCGGTTCATCACGTGGCGTCGTCGCGTCCGCGGCATTGGCGCGAGTGTGTTCTCTGGATGAGGCTTCGCGGCTACGAGGTCGAGCTCTTGCCGTACGCCGAATGGGTGGAGCGCCTCCGCGTCACGGTCGACGCGACGCATCCGCTATCCGGACTGCGTCCGTTCTTCATGCGGCGGCTTTCCACCGAGAACGGTCTCACGCTGCCCGAGCTGTTCGAGGAGTCACGCCGGTCGCGCGTCGACAGCACGAAGTCAAAAATGGCCCTTGATGCGCTCGGGGTGCGCGTGCACGACGTGGACTCGCAACTCCTGTCTCACTATTTCGACGACTTCGTTCGCCGTGGCACCGTCCCAGAGGCCGGCTCCTCTCGAGTTGCTCGACCGGCGGATGAATCACCTGTTCTCGTTCCCGGTGAAGCGTTGGAGAAAGGCCTGAGTGATTGGCTCGGCGAACGTGTTCGCGTGGAAGGAGTGTCGATTTCACCCGTCGCGACCGAAGAAAGCATCGTCGCCGAACTGACCGCGTGGCGCTCAGGTACGCAGGCCGGGCTCTTTCACGCGACTGTCAACACGCGCACCGATGATGACACGCCGCGAAACGTTCGGCTTTTCGTCAAGGCCAAATCGCCGGATACGGAATCGATCGACGTGGCGGTCGCGCTCGCGGGTCTCGCGTCGCCGACGCTCAGGGAGGAAGTCCGGCGCTTCAGCGCGGATCTGGGGCTTACGCGTTCCCACCTCCGCGAACTGGCCATCTATCAGCTCGACGATCCGCGGATTCGGGCACACACGCCCCGCTGCGTTCTCATCGACCGCGACGACGCGCGCCGGCGCTGGGTCGTCGTGCTCGAATCCATCGATGACGTGGCGCTGATCAACGCCAACGACCCTTCCGCCTGGAACGACGCCTCGATCGACGCCGCGCTGAGCGGCCTCGCGAGCATTCACTCCGCCTGGCTCGCCCGAAGGTCGGAGCTGCTGCACGAGCCCTGGCTCGCGCCGCCTCGCGATAACAGGAAGTGGGTCGAGATGTCGCCGCTCTGGCACGCGTTGGCCGAGCATGCGCACTCGCGATCGCCGGCGTTCGCGGTCAGAGGGCTCCGCCGCGTTCATCGAGAGATTTTGGAGGACATCGCGTCGTGGACCGATGCGATCGCCGCGGCACCGCGAACGTTGATCCACAACGATTTCAACCCGCGCAACGTCGCGCTTCGCCGCGACGCGAACGGGCCGCGACTGTGCGCCTTCGATTGGGAGCTGGCGACGATCGGTGCGCCGCAGCGGGACCTCGCCGAGTTTCTGTCGTTCGTTATGCCGCCGGACGCGCCGCAAGAGGCCATAGCGCGCTGGATCGAGCGATATCGATTGCTGTTGACCGTCGGGTCGGGCACCGTGTTGCCGCGCGCGGAATGGGAGGCCGGCTTTCGCGCCGCGATGTGCGAGCTACTGGTCGACCGCCTCGCGTTTTACGCCATGATCGACCGCGTGCGGCCGCAGTCTTTTTTACCACGCGTCGTGCGCAGCTGGATGAACGTGTTCGGCGGCGCCCGGCCATCACTCCGCGCCGAGCAAGGACGTGAGGGATAGTCGCCCGAACCGTCGCACCGGCGCCCACGCGGCGATGCCGGCCGTGCACAACACGGCGGCGCACACTGCCGCGTAGGCGAGCGGCCACCGAGCCTCGACACCGAACAAGAATTGCGTCAACTCGACGGACGCCACGTATGCCGATGCCGCGCCGACGAAAACGCCTATCGTCGCGGCGACCAGCACATCGCGCGATGCGGCGCGGGCCAATCGACTCATGGTCGCCCCGAGTGCAGCGCGAATCGCCAGCTCGTGGCGCCGCTCGGTTACGACTCGGGCGACGACGACGACGAGGCCGACGACGGTGAGCAGCAGGGCGATCGAGGCGAAGGAGAACGTCGCTAGCGTGTAGAAGCGTCGGTTCGCCACTTTCGCGTCGACGATGCGATCCACCGTCGTGAGCTTCATGGCCGGAGCGTCGGCGTCGACGTCGTGGAACGCCCGCCGAATCGACGGCGCCACCGCGGAGACGCCGATCCGCGATCGGGCGACGATGCACAGGAGCCGGATGGGATTCTGGGCGAGCGGTACGTACACCGCGGGCATCGGATCCTTCTCCGCAGCGACGTAGCGAACATCCGCGACGACACCGACGACTTCCACCCGCTCATCGGCCGCGAGGAGCTTCCCGACAGGGTCGACGTCGCCGAACTGCTTTTTCGCGTACGACTCCGACACGACCGCGACGAGCGGCGCGCCGAGCCGATCCGCGTCCGCGATCAACCGACCGCGTAGGAGCGGGACGCGCAACACCCCGAAATAGCCGGGATCTACGAATCGCTGATTCGCGAAGATGGGTCCCGTCGTTTTGGTCCCGAAGACGCGCACGAAGTCCGTGCCGCGAAACGGCACCGCCGACGTCAACGAGGCTTCGGTGATGCCGGGAATCGCGCGCACGCTCGAGACCAGATCCGTTTGAATTCGCTCGAGCTTCGCGGTGTCGCGGTATTCGGGACCAAGCAGTCTCGTTTCGACGGCGATGACTTGGCTACCGTCGAAGCCGAGTGGAACGCGACCGAGCCGCCAGAGACTCGTGAGTAGCAGGAGCGCCGAGACGAGCAGCATGGTTGCGATCGCCGTCTGTGCGCCGACGAGTCCCTGCCGCCAACGCACCGTTCCGCGCGCGGCCGTCGCGCGCATCGACGCGCGGATCAATGAACTCCCCGCGTCGTCGCGCGTGCCGCCGAGGGCCGGCGCCACCGCCGCGAGCAGGGTCGAGACGCAGGCCATCAAGATGCCGAATCCGATCGTCGATGCGTCCACGCCGATCTCGCCGATTCTCGGCACGCTTTCCGGAAGAAGGCGTCGCAGGACCGGCTGAAGCGCGATCGCGAGGCAGGTCCCCAGCACGGCACCGGCGAGCGACAGCACGGCACCTTCCGTGAGCAGCTGACGCACCAGCCGACCGCGACCCGCTCCCATCGCCGTGCGGACGGCAAGTTCCTGACGTCGCTCGGCGGCGCGGGCCAGCAGGCCATTGGCGATGGTGACACAGGTGACCAGCAGGAGCATCGCCGCCACCGCGCCCAGAAGACGAAGCGACGGGCGCGTATCCGCGACGATCCAGTCGTGAATCGGCTCGAGCGCAATCGCCGGACGATCTTCCGGCTTCTGGTTCGGAAACTCCAAGCCCGTGCGGAACAGACTCGCGCGTTGCTGGGCTTGGGCGACCGTGATTCCCGCTTTGAGACGCGTGACCGAGACGAACGCGATCTCGTTGCGCCCGTAACGTTCGACGAGCGACCACGGCATCATCGCCCACGCTTCGGTCTCTTCCGGGTACGTGAAGTGAAACTCCGGCGGGAGAACGCCGGCGACGACGAAGCGTCGCGGCGCTCGATCCTGCGAACCGACCGTGAGCGTGATCGAACGTCCGACGAGGCCGGTGTCCGCTCCGAACGATCGCTGCCACAGTGAATGGCTCAATACGATGATTGCCGACGCGTTCGACTCGTCGGTCGCGTTGAACAAGCGTCCCCGTTCCGCGCGCACCCCGAGAATGTCGAAGAAATTCGACGTCACGAGCGCGCCGTTCAGACGCTCGGTTCGTCCATCGCCGACCAAATCGAACGCCGCTTCGGAATTGTTCTCCCACGAGACAGCCGCGGCGACATCGCCGAGCTCCGCTGTCATTTCCTTCCGCCAGCCCATGAGCTCTTCGGTCGTCAGCAGGCCGCGGTATCGTTTCGATCTGACTTGTCCGGGTGTCGGTTTCTCGTTTGGGTAGACTCGCCAGAGCATTGCCAGCGCCGAGGGGTCGCGATATGGCAGCGGTTGCAACAAGGTCGCGCGCAGAATGCTGAACACCGCGCTGTTGGCACCGATCCCCAGTGCCAACACCAACGCGGACGCGGCGTAGAAGCGCGGCGAGCGGCGAAACAGGCGGGCAGTGAGTCGCAGGTCGGTCGCCACGCTGGCGAATCGCTCGCGTCGGTCCATGCGGGCCTCCCGGTTGCGGGCTGAGACATAGATGCGCTCGAGGGCGCCGTTCCAATCGCCGAACCTCGCGCGCGCTTCCTCTTCGGCGCGATCGCGCGGTAGTCCTCGCGAGACGAGGTAGTCGACGGCGAGAGTGAGGTGCGCCTCGATCTCCTCGCGCACCTGCGACTCGAGCGCGGCGCGCGATCTCGCGCGCAAGCGGAACCAACGCGCGCCTCGGCGTGGAATTTCGTCCGACGCCATGCCTTAGCCCGAGGCTGGGCGCGGGTCCACAGTCATGATCGCGGTGACGACCTCGCTGTAACGAAGCCAGACGTCGGTCTCTCGAGCGAGGCGTGATCGGCCCGCGCGGGTGAGCTTGTAGACACGCGCGCGCCGGTTGTTTTCGGTCACGGTCCACTCGGCGTCGACGAGCCCGCGCCCTTCGAGGCGATGCAGGACCTGGTAGGTGAAGCTGTCGTCGAGGCCGAGCTGTCCGCTGGAGCGCGACTCGAGCCAGAGGGCGATGCCGAAGCCGTGCATCGGTCCGCCGCTCAGGGCTTTCAGAACCATCATGTCGAGCGTGCCCTTCAGGAAGGCGAGCGGCTCAGCGGACGGTTTAGCCACGCGACGACTCTCCCCGTGTAGTGTACGGGGAGCAAGCTACGGCCAGGGCGCCGGATCCGCCAGATCGAGGTGACGGTCGGGCTCGCCTGTGCGGCCCGTCGCCCAAAACGAGAAATCGGACGTCTGATTTCTGACATCAGACGTCCGATTCCTTGCGTTACCGGCGTTTGCCGCCGTTTAGATGAGGCCCAACCACTTCGACTGATCCCCTTTGAATCCCGGGAACACCGCGTCCATCTTGGCCGCGCCGAGGTGCTTGAAGGCGACCTCGGAGAACACGGAGCGGAAATCGGTCGTGAGCGCGAGGTCGCGGCCCTCGTTCAACTGCTCCGGCTCGAGTCCCGGCCACTTGCCGTGGACCTTCTTTCCCTTGACGTCACCGCCGATCACGAACATCGATGTCGCGTGGCCATGGTCGGTGCCGGCGTTGCCGTTCTGGCGTGCCGTGCGGCCGAATTCCGACATCGTGAGGATCGTGACGTCGGCCATGCGGTTGCCGAGGTCCTGCACCATCGCGGCGATCGACTTGGAGAAATCGTCGAGCCTCTGCGCGAGTTGTCCCGTCGCGCCGCCCTGGTTCACATGGGTGTCCCAGCCGCCGACGTCGGCGAACGCGATCTCCAGGCCGACGTCCGCCTTGATCAGCTGCGCGATCTGCTTGAGGTGCTGACCGAACGGCGAGCGCGGATAGTCTGCCGAGTTTTCGGCGACGTACTGCTGCGGGTTCGCCGCCTTGAGGATCTTCATCGCCTCGAACATCTCGCCGCCCGCCGCGTGGACGACGTCGGCGCTGCCGGTGCGATAGAGCGCTTCGATGCGTTCCGCTTGCGTGCCGTTCGTTCGGATCGTGAACTCGTCGATGCTGTTCATCGCGACGGTCGGCGAGTCGCCCTCGAGAATTCGCGGCGTTTGCGGCGTCATTGCGACCGCCTGGAAGGGCGACCCCTTCGCCGGCGCCGCGCCATTCTGCGTGTCGTCGTGCAGCTTGCACTCGTCGCACGTGCCTTTCACGGCGAGATACCGGTTCAGCCACCCGTCGCGCGTGCCTTTGTTGTCGGGCGTGCCGCTCTCCATGTAGTCCTGCGCGTCGAAGTGCGACCGGGAGTTGCTCGGCGATCCGACGGCGTGCACGGGAGCGAGAATGCCGTCGTCCCACAACCGCTTGAACGGCGAGAGCGACGGGTGCAGACCGAAGAACCCGTCGAGATCGATCGCGGTGTTGGCGGCGCCGGAAACCGGACGCGGAATCGCGATCGTCGGGCGCATCGCGTAGTAGGCGCGCTCACCGTGCGGAACGACGACGTTCAACGCGTCGGCCGCGCCGCGCTGGAAGAGAACCACGAGCACCTTGCCGCGTCCGTTCCCTCGCAACGCGGCTCCCTTGAGCAGGTCCTGCGCGAACACCGTACGCCGCAGGAAGCTGGGATTCAGTCCCATCGTGGCCAGCGCCATGGCGCCCGACTTCATGAAAACTCGACGATTCATATCTCTATCCTCTGATGCTCCAATGCTCTCGGGCCTATCGCCGCTGGAATTCGGGGGCGCCGAGCGCGAGACCGACGACTTGTGGCAAACCCTGGAGATTCACCGGACGACCGAAGCCGGGAATCTGCGCACCCGGGCCGCGCGGGAATCCTTTTCCGTCCGGCTTCGCCTGCTGTTGAGCGCCACGCCCCCCGCCGGCGCCCCTGCGCCCAAAGTTCATCGCCGAGCTGTCGGCCATCGCGTTCGCGTCGGCCGTCGACAACATGGGATTTTCGCCGCTCATGAGAACCTGGCGCGTCTCGGACGACACCTGTCCGCCGAGCATCGACTTCACGACCGCGTCCACCTGCTGCGTGCGCGGCTGCGTGCGCAGCGATGAGAAGTCCGACCAGTTCGTGAGTGGCGCGCCGGGAATCTGACCGGCCGCGAGGGCGAGGCCGAAGTTGATTCGGTTGAGAATCGCGCCGGTATTCATCCACGCGTCGCCGCGATCGGGCCATCCATCGGGCGTCTGCCGGCCGAAGATCGGTTGACCGAGCCGTGCCACGAGCTGCGCCGTACGAGGCGTGGGATCCGGCGACGCGTTCACCGCGCGCAACGCGCTGGCCACGACTTCGAACGGCGTCTTCACCTTGGCGCGATACGCCGAGCGGCTGAAGAATTCCGGGCTCGTGACGACGCAGCGAAGCGTCTCGCGGATGTCGCCGGCTGTCTTGCTGAACGTGCTCGCACAGCGATCGACCAGCGACTTGGGCGGATCGTCGCTCACGAAATGGCGCGCCAGCTTCGTGACGATGAAGTGCGCCGTCGACGGATGACTCGCCACGATGTCGAGGACGCGCTCGCCTTCGTCTTCGCCGCGTCCCGCCGGGAATTTCTGCCCAAGGATGGTCTTTTCGCCGGCGTCGTGGATCATGGGATTGAACAGGAACTCACCGGACTGTCGGTTGAACGTCCACCCCGTGAGCGCGCGCGCCACTTCCTGGACGTCTTTCTGTGTGTAGCCGCCGTCGACGCCCAGCGTGTGCAGCTCCATCAGCTCGCGGGCGTAGTTCTCGTTCAACCCGCGCCGCGCGCGCTGCTGCTGTTGCTGCGGCACGGGACGCGGTGGAGGCGCGAAGATGCCGAATCTCCCCGGACGACGCATCGCCATCGGTCGGCGGGCCTGAGCGAGCGTCGGCTGCGTGCTGTCCGCGGCGCTTTGCCAATTGTCGAGGAAAAAGAGCATCGCCGGGCTGTGCGCCACCGCGCCCAGCAAGTCGCGGAATTTCCCGAGCGCGTGCGGACGAATGACGTCGCGGTCGTACTGCGCGAGATACAAACGCGTCTGGCCCTTTCCGGCGAAGACGCTGAAGTGATTCTCCCAGAAATCGACCATGATCTCGTTGAGCTGCCGCTCGGTCGAGATGGCGCGCGCGAGCTGCGCCGATTGGATCTGGCCGACCATTTGTTGATTGCGTTGCGCGGCCTGCATGAGCTGCGGATTCTGCGCGAGCACTTCACGACGCTCTTGCTGCTTGTTCATCGTCGTGTCGTTGCCCGCGTCGCGCTTTGCTTGCCGCTGCAGCCGCTGAAGCTCCTCGAACTGGCGCACCATGTCGCCGGTCGGCGTCGAGAAAACGGAGTAGCTCTTCAGAACATCGTCGCCCGATGGATCAGGAATTCGGTCGGGATTGAGCTGAAGGTCGATCCACTTGTCGATGCCTATCGCGCGGACTCTCTCGGCATCGCCGGGGCGCGGACCGAAGGTCAATCGATTGAGGACCTGCTGGATTTGTTCGTCGGGGAGCAACTCACCTTGCGGCGCTGAAATGGAATTGGGACTTCCTGGCGCGGCAGGACTCTGACTTCGCGGCGCCTGGGCGGCTGCCACGGAGGCGATCAGGGCGGACGACAGCAATACGAGGTGGCGCATAGGTAATCCCGGAACGGTAAGCCGCTTGGGTAGACGCCGGCCGACCCGCCTCGTTAACCATACCCGCGATCCTGGTTTGGTGCCCCAACTTCTGGTGCAAAAAGATCTTGCGGGGTTCGTTCCCGCTTCCTACGGTTGAGAACCCCCGGTTCGCCCACTCGTCCTCCTAGGAACAGAATGTCGCAGCTGTACCTGGACGCCAACGAGCTCGACGCTGCCGCCAGAACCGTCGTGGCCGAGGCAGGGCGTCGTGGCGGGGGCCCCGGCCCGGTGGCGGTATTGGTCGCCGAGATCGACGTCGAGCCGCCGCCCAAGCCGGCTGCCGATGGCGAGCCCTGGTCGCCCGATCACCTCGACGCGCTGAACCGAGAGGTGTTCGAGCTGATCGGCGCTTCGGTCCGCGGTGCGGACCTGGTCGGGCGCATCGGCGAGCGCGTGGTGGTCGTCCTCAACAACGCAAGCGCGGACGATGGACGGTCGGTCGGCGACCGCATCTGCGCCGCGGTCCGAACGCACCGTTTCTCGAACGGCTTTGGCGCCAGGACGCTTTCGATTGGTGCGGCAGCCGCACCGGATCACGGGGTATCGTACGAAGCGGTTCTCGACGCGGCGGCCGCGGCCCTCGCTCGCATTCAGTCGCAGGGGCGCGACGGTGCGGCGGCGATGCCTCCCGCGCATCACGAAGCGCTTCGCCGTCCACTCTCCATCGACCGGTTCGCCGGGCGCGTTCAGGAGCTCGCCTCGCTGAGACAATGGCTCGACGAAGTTGGCGCTGGACAGCCGAGGGTGGTGGCCGTGACGGGCGCGTCGGGTACTGGCACGGCCACGCTGCTCAGGCAGCTCGAGTCTGAGGCGAGGCTGCGCGGCGGGCTGTTCGCGTCGGTCGCGGCGCCCAAACGCACTCTGCCCAAAGCGTACGGCGTCTGGCGCGCGCTGCTTCGCGCGACGCACGTCTTCCAGCCCGCGCCCGAGCGGGAGTGGGCCGAGCTTCAGCACCTCGAGCCGGCACTCGGCGAGCTAGCGGTCGTGGCGCGCCCCGGAAGCCAGTTCCGCTTGCTCGGAGAGCTTGCCGACTATGTGCGTCTGCTCGCATCGGACCGGCCGTTCGTGCTCGTGCTCGACGAGATGCAGTGGGCGGATTCGTGGTCGTGGGACGCGCTCGAACATTTGATCGGCCAGCTCGACCGCGACCGCATCATGATCTGCCTGGCGTTCCGGACGGAGACGAGCGGTCTTGGGAGCGGCCCGCATGACAGCACCTGGATGCGACGAGCGAGCTCGCGACCCGAGCTCGCTCGACAGATCAGCATCGCGAATCTCACGCGCGATGAAGTGAAGCAGTGGCTCGACGCGGCTTTCCACCGGCAGGCAGTCGGACGCGAGCTGCTCGCGTTCATCTACCGCCACACCGAGGGGAATCCGCTCTTCATCACGCACCTGCTCCGATCGCTCGTCGAAGACGGGTACGTCTGGCACAACGGCATGCGATGGGAATGGACGCCGGTGTCGGAGCTGCGAATCCCCGCCGGGCGTCCGGCGCTGATCGGACACCGACTCGAGCGATTCTCCGCGAGCACATACGGCGTGTTGTGGACCGCCGCCATCGTCGGGCGCGAATTCGACGTTCGGCTGTTGGTCGCCGCGGGCGCCGGCAGCGAGCCCGCCGTCCGGCTCGCGCTGTCGGAGGCGTTGAGCGCGGGGCTGGTTCACCCGACGCGCGAGCGGAATCGCGGCAGCTACGCATTCACGCACGACGACGTGGCCGAGGTGTTGATCGACGGACTTCCGTCGCAGCAGCGACGACAGCTCCATCTGCGCGTCGCGCAGGCGTTGGAAAGGCTGCGACCCGATTCGACCGACGACATCGCCTTGCACTACGACGCGGCCGGCGAGCAGGCGGACGCCTACTGCTGGGGTCAGTTCGCGGCAAAGACAGCCGAGCGAGTGTACGCGTCCGGCGCGGCGAGCTCGTACCTGCAGCTTGCGGCGCGCAACGCGACGAGTCCGGGCGAGCTGGCCGAGATTCGCGTCGCGTTGGCGCATTTGTCGGAGACGCGCGGCCGTTTCGACGAAGTCGAAGAGCTCTGCGATCTCGCCATCGAGTGGTTCGACGGTCAGGGCGACGAGCGCCGGTCGCTCACGCTGCGCCGTCTGCGCGAGCGCGCGCGGATGGAGCTCGGCCAGCCGGCGCTCGTGACGCTCGAAGCGCTCAAGGTGCTCGAGGCGGAAGCGAAGCGGCTCCGCTTCGACCACGAGCACGTGGCGGTGCTGCTCATGATGTCGCAGACCTATGGCCGCCTTGGCGATCGCCGGACGTCCGAGCGCTTCGCCGCGGAAGGAGTGGCGATGGCGGAGCAGGTCGGCGACACGCTTCTCCTCGCCGACGCGGTGAATCGCTTGGGCGGCGCGATGTTCAGCGAGTCGCCGAGCCGGGCGTATTCGATTCTCGAGCGCGCGCTGTCGTTGTACGAGACGGTGGGCGATGCGCGCGGACAGGCGAGGACGTACGGCAACATGGGAGTCGTCGCGCAATTCGAGTCGCGTCTCGACGTCGCGTTCGAAGCGTACTCGAAGGCGATCACCGTCGGTCGCGCCGGCGGAATTCCCGACCTGTGGGGCGCCGCCGCTCTGAACCTCGGCGTGTTGTTGCAGCGTTGCGGCGATTACGAAAAGGCGCGCGATCTGTTCAGCGAAGCGCTCGGGTTGTTCGTCGCGGTGAAGCACAGCGAGTATCAGCTGGCCGCGCTGTTCAACATGGCGCACGCGGAGCGAGAGGTCGGACGCTGGGAATCGGCGACGCAGCTCTACGAGACGACGGTCTCGCTCGCGCAGCGGATCGGGCAAGCAGACATCGAGGCCGGGGCGACGGCCGGTGCCGGTCTCTGCGCGCTCGAGCTCGGGAAGGAGGATGAGGCTCGTTCGGCGATACGCGCTCTGCGAAGCCGCACCAAAGATCGAACCGACTGGTTCGTGGGGCGCGAGGTCGTGGAAGCCCTCCAAATTCGCGGTTACGCGGGTGATGACGAACAGCGCGATCGCGCGGTTGAACGGTTAGCCCGGTCGGTTGAGCTGGCCGAATCCACGGACATGTATTGCGCCGCCTGGCTCATCACCTCGTGTGCTGAGGCCGTCGGCCGAATCGACCGAACTCGTGTTGGCGAACTGCTGCGAGCGTATGGGGATCGAGTCAAAAAGCTCGGATACCCGGAGATGACGAGACGATTTGACGTATTGGAAGCCAGCCTGGAGCGACCACAGCAGTAGCTTTGACGCTAGCACATCCGTAGCACCGAGCTTAGCTTCGACTAACGCTCCGCCGACGGACGTGTTTGCTGGTTGTTCTAAAAAGAGATGGCTGGTGCTTATGCGGCGCTTCCCGAGGACGCTCCCGATTGCGGGAGCCGCAGTACTCGCGGTCATGTCGATCAGCTGCGATCAATCGACGACTGCGCCGAGCGCGTCAAGGCTCATAACGGTCGCGACCGATAAGCCTTCGCTCGACTTCAATTCCGGCTCGTCTTTCACCGGACTCCGCACGACATCGTTTACGGTGACGTCGGCCGGCGGGACGTTCCAGATTGGCGGGCTGTACGCTCTGAGCTTCCCGGCGAATTCCATCTGTGATCCGGCGACGAGCTCGTACGGTCCCGGCACGTGGAACGACCCGTGCTCGACGCTGGCCGACGGACAGTCGGTCACGATCACGGCGACGTACGGATTCACGAGCACCGGCTTCACGATCGACTTCTCGCCGGCGCTGCGATTCAATCCGAATACAAAAGTTCTCATCGCGACGAGCGTGTACGCGAACGCGATCACGTCGAATGCCGACTATTATTCGGCGAATCCGTCGGCGCTCCACTATCTCGGCATCTATTACCGCCCGGGTCTCGACGCGTCGTCGCAAACGGATGCCGGTTTCGACGGCAGCCTGGTCACCCATGTGAACCTCAAGAACGGCGTTGTCTGGCGGCGGATCAAACATTTCAGCGGCTACAACGTCTACACGGGTTTGCCCTGCGACCCGTCACCCGACGATCCGGACTGCATCGACGATGGCGGCCCCGACATCGACGGCGGCACCGGCGGACCCTGAGTAACGACACGAAACACGACGGCCCCGGCTCGAAAGCCGGGGCCGTCGCGTTTTCGCCGTGATCATCCGTGGGTCGCCGGAGCGCGGAGCATGTAGCCGACGCCGCGCAGCGTGTGCAGCATCGGTTCTTCGCCGTCGGCGTCGAGCTTCTTGCGCAGGTACGCGACGTACACGTCGACGATGTTGCTGTCCCCGCCCTCCACGGTCTCGTGCCAGACGTAGCGCGCGATCGCGTTGCGGCCCAGCGGCTGGCTGGGGTGCCGCATGAAGCACTCGAGCAGCTCGAACTCGCGCTGCGTCAGGGCGAGCGGCCGCGTACCGCGTTCGGCCGTCCGCGCGACGGGATCGAGAACCACGTCGCCGACGCGCAGGATGGGCGCACGCTCCGGCGTGGCGGCGCGCCGCAAGAGCGCGCGCACGCGGGCGACCAGCTCGTCCACGTCGAACGGTTTGATGAGATAGTCGTCGGCTCCCGCCTCGAGGCCGGTGACGCGGTCGGCGACTTCGCGCCGGGCGGTGAGCATGAGCATCGGTGTGCGAATGCCGTGACGGCGCAGCTCCTTCACGACGTCAAAGCCGTTTCGTCGCGGCAGTCCGACGTCGAGGATGATCAGATCCGCGGCGTTCTCGAGCGCGCTTTCGAGTCCGGCGTCGCCGTCTCGGGCCGAGCGGACGTGGTACCCCTGCTCGCGAAGGGCGCGGTCGAGCATGGCGACCAGTCGCGAGTTGTCCTCGATGATCAGAATGGAGTGGTGGTGAGCCGAGTCCGGCATCGTGGACTCAAGATCCGTGTTCGAGTGGACGCGAGCAAGCGCTGCCGCGAGGAGTGGCGCGACGCCACTTGAGTCGATGACGGGGGCCCGCTTGCTTTGGGTGCGTGAACGATCCAGTCGCGATACAAAGCCCGACGTCTCGACGTGTCGTCGCGCCGACGATCGTGGCGGGTGGTCTCGCGGCCTCGGCGTCGACCGGCGCGCTGATCGCCATCGGGCGCCGCCTCGGAAGCGTCCGACTTCCCTTCGCCGCCATCGGCGCGACGCTTGCTCATACAACTATTTCGAGTGGGTCGACGTCGCTGGTCATCGTCGGTTTGGTGGGCCATGTCCTGCTGAGCTTCGTGTGGGCGATCGCGTTTGTGGCGCTGGTCACACGAGGCTGGCGGTTGGCCGCGGCAGGAATCGTAGTCGGGTGTGCCGAGTTCGCGCTGTCGTGGATCACCGCGAGCGTGACCGGAAACGGTCTCGCATCGGTTGTGCAGCTAGGCGATTGCGTGGTGCTGGCGATCGTGATCGCGGTGTCCCTGGTGGTCGGAATTCGAGTGGCGGTCGGGCAAAACGCGTTCGATTCTCGCGCAATGCACAATTCATCGCAGGGCGAAACGCGAATGTGACCGACCGTGGTACGCCACGGTTGTAGAAGGAACATCGGATCGCGAATCGGGTTCGATTTCTTGAAGGGCCCGATGACTCGTTTGAAACTCGGAAGCACCTCGAGGCGTCGGGAAGGTGGGAGCAGTGGATTCGGAGGACAGCGGGGCAGTCCCGCAGCACCCGAAGTACCAATACCAGGAGGGGGAAATGGACATCCTCGTGATGCTCGAGGAGAACCCCGATCACTCGCCGGTATTGGCGCACGTGAACTCCGTTCCGTCGCCGTTGCATTCGTCAGAGCGGCCGTCGCGGGACATTGTGACGCTGTACGGAGAACCCAATCCGGAGTCGCTTGCGCTGGCTCTAGCGGCAGCAGTTGAGTCGCACCGAACGAGCGATGGACAGGTCGACGCAGTCCGCCATCTCGGCGTGTGGCCTGAACGGGGAGCAGTTGGAGATGCGGCATGGAGGGACCCTTCGGGGAGACTCGTAACGAGCGATCTCGAGATTCCGCTCGAGACGCTCCACTCGACGGCGAGGCAGTTGTTGGCTGAGTGCGGTCAGTTGATCCGGCGGTTGGTAGCGGGGCTGTCGATGCCGGATTGGCCGGAAGGAGCCCGACGGGCGATCAGTATCTCGATCGGGCCGATCGTTGGAATCACAGGACCGGTGTTCACCCCGCTCGAGTCGATGATCGAGCGACTCAGACTGGCAGACGCACTGGCGTTCGAGACCGAAGGAGATTGAGACAAGACCCTACCTTGTCAGAATGAAGCGGGGCGGCCCAATGGGCCGCCCCGCTTCGCGTTTGGGCGGAGGAGTACGGAGGCGGGGTGCGGCGAACTGGAACGAGCGCGGGGGCGGCTCTTCACACCCCGCCACGCACCCGCGCTCTCAACTCTTCATCTGCACCAAGTCCCACAAGTTTCCATAGAGATCCTGGAAGACGGCGACCGTCCCGTACTCTTCCTCCCTCGGTGACCTCACGAACACGACGCCCTTCGCGATGTACGCGTTGTAGTCGCGCCAGAAATCATCCGTGCGCAGGAAGAGAAACACGCGGCCGCCCGTCTGGTTGCCGATGCGCGACGTCTGTTCCGGACCGACGCCGCGCGCGAGCAGCAGGCGCGATTCCGCGGCGCCCGGCGGAGCCACGACCACCCAACGTTTTTTCTGCTCGGGCACGGGCCGGTCTTCGACGACCGAAAAGCCGAGCACTCCTACATAGAAGGCGAGTGCCTCGTCGTACTCGCGAACGACCAGAGCGACCAGCCCGATCGATTGCCGCATTGCGGGGTACCCATATGAAAGGGGCGTGTCCGTTCAATTTCGACGGGCCCTAGCCACCTCGGCAGGTCAAAAGTTGACAGTTGAGAGCGCCGCGGTACGGAGGGCAGCCTGACCCCCTTGACGCGCCCGGTCTCCGGGAAGCAGTGTCACGGAAACAGGTCCGTCACGGAATGACCAGGCTGTCCGCCAAGAGCACCCCCCAGCGCCCGAGTAGTACCGTCCGCGTGTTCGCCGACGCGATTGGAAGACTATGGAGCGCTGCCGCGAGCGGCGGTGTCCTCGTCTTCAACTGCGCCACTGAAACGCGCCAAGCGGCTCGGGCCATCGCCGTGGAGCTCTCGACGCTCGACGACTCGATCACCGACGACGCCCTGCGAGCGTGGCTCGACCAAGCCCCGCGCATCGGAACATTGTTGTAGCCCACCGCGCTGCGGTGGGCGGGAGACTCGACGCGTATGAGGGAATACAAAGGGTCGGAGATCCGCAACATCGCGGTCGTGGGACACGGGGCGAGCGGCAAGACCAGTTTGGTCGATGCGCTCGCCTTCGTGTCAGGAAGCTCGAAACGGCACGGTTCGGTGAAAGACGGCACCGCTCTCACCGATCACGCCGCCGAAGAGATCGAGCGCGGCTACTCGATCAACCTGGGCCCGGCGTTCGCCGAGTGGCAGGACACCAAGATCAATCTGATCGACACGCCAGGATACCTCGACTTCCAGGGCGATGCGGTCGCCGGCCTGGCCGCCGCCGACGGCGCGCTCGTCGTCGTCTCCGCCACGTCGGGCGTCGAAGTCGGCACCGAGAAGATGTTCCGCGAGGCGGTCGCGCGGCGCGATCCGGTGCTCTTCGTCGTCTCGATGATGGACAAGGAGCACGCCGACTTCGACCGCATCTACCAGCAGATCAAGACCCGCCTCTCCAACAAGGTCATTCCGGTCGAAGTGCCGGTCGGCCAGGCGCACACCTTTCACGGCGTCGTCAACCTCTTCACCAAAAAGGCGCATCAGTTCAAGAAGGGCCTCAAGACCGGCGAGTACGAGGAAACGGAAGTTCCGGACGAAGCCAAGGAGATCTTCGACCGCTACTACGCCGAGCTGATCGAATCCATTTCGGCCACCGACGACACGCTGCTCGAGCACTATCTCGAGGGCACCGAGATCGCGCGCGAGGAAGCGATCGTCGCGATGAAGGAAGCGATGAAGCGGATGGAGCTCTTCCCGCTCTTCGTCGTGTCCAACGAATTGAACTACGGAATGCAGGCGATCCTCTCGACGATCGTCGAGCTGATGCCGAATGCGTTCGAGATGGAAGAGCTGCACGCGTTCAAGGGCGCCGAGGGCGACGCGACCGTCGAGATCCACGCCACCGATACGCTGACTCCCGTCGCGCACGTGTTCAAGACGATGTCCGAGCCGCACGTCGGCGACGTGACCTTCTTCCGTCTCTTCTCGGGCGTGATCAACAACGGCGACGAGTTGTACAACGCCACGCGGAGCGGGGTCGAGAAGCTGAATCACCTCTCGATCGCGCAGGGAAAGGAGCGCATCGAGATCCAGACGCTGCACGCCGGCGACATCGGCTGCGTCGCCAAGCTCCGGAACACGCACACCAACGACACGCTGTCGACGCGCCAGCATCCGGTACGCCTTCCGCTGGTCGCGTTCCCCGAGGGCGTGATCTCGATGGCAGTCCATGCCGCCAACCGCGCGGATGAAGAAAAGCTTCAAGCCGGTCTGCATCGACTCCACGACGAGGACCCGACCTTCGAGGTGCACTACAATGCCGAGACGCACGAGACGATCGTGTCGGGACTCGGCGAGCGGCATCTCGAGGTGGGGATGTCGAAGCTCAAGCGGAAATTCAGCGTGACCGCGGAGCTGTCGAAGCCTCGCATCGCCTATCGCGAGACGATCAAGGGCAAGGGCGAAGGGCAGGGGCGCCACAAGAAGCAGTCCGGCGGCCGCGGCCAGTTCGGCGACTGCTGGGTGCGATTCGCGCCGCTGCCGCGCGGCTCAGGCTACCAGTTCGTCGACGAGATCGTCGGCGGCTCGATTCCGAGGCAGTACATCCCGGCGGTCGACAGGGGTATTCAAGAGGCGTCCGTCCGCGGGATCCTCGCCGGATACCCGTTGGTGGACTTCCAGGTCGAGGTGTTCGATGGCTCGTATCACACCGTCGACTCGAACGAAATGTCGTTCAAGATGGCGGGCATCCTCGCGTTCAAGGCGGTGGCGCCCAAGTGCAAGCCGACGCTGCTCGAGCCGCTCGACGAGCTCGAGATCGATACGCCCGACGACTACATGGGCGACGTGCTGGGCGATCTCTCGTCGCGGCGCGGACACATTCTCGGCACGGAGCCGGCCGACGGCGGTACACGAATCCGCGCGATCGTGCCGCAGGCAGAGTTGCACGGCTACGCGAGCTCGATGTCGTCGATGACGCAGGGACGCGCGACGTTCAGGCGGCGGTTCAAGGGGTACGAGGAAGCGCCGCACGAGACGCAGCAGAAGATCATCGAGGAGTCGGCGAAGGTGAAAGACGAGGAGTTGGCGACGGCGCATTAGTCGGTGGACCGGTGGACCGGTGGACCGGTCCACCGGTCAGTAATTCGGGAAAAATCCCGCCACCGGCCGGATCGTCTTCAATCGATTGATGTCGAACGCCGAGCGCAGCGCCGGCGGGAACTCGTTGATCTGCTCCGGACTCAAGATCTTTCCCGCATCGCGCATCCCCTCGAGCGCGATGTCGAACATCTTCACCTGAACGTCGAGCACGCGCGCCATCACCTCCGACCGGCTGTACGACCCCGGCAGCGCGGCCAGGTACTGCACCAGCGGATTCAAAATCGAATCGCCCTGCGCCGTCACGCGGCGATCGAGCGCCGTGAGTTGCTTGAGCTGGTCGTTCGACAGGAACGAGAGCGAGTCCTTCGCCTGAAGCACGCCGTGCACCGCGTTGAACACGCCGTTCGAGACGCGATTCCGGATCTGCTGCGGCGTCAACTTATCGCCGCCGTTCGACCGACCCGGTGAGAGCACCTGGTCGACGATTTGTTCCAACCCGGGGCGGCCGAGCTGCAACCGCGCCTCGAGCGTGATCAGGAATGGCGCGCGGACCCCGGTGCGGCTCGGCCGCGTGTCGCCGAAACGAGGATTCACGCTGTAGAGATACCGCTGCTGCGCCGGATCGAACCCGCGGACGAAGAGCAGCGTCGGATCGGACGCTGCCGGCTGTCCCCAGCCCTGCAGATGCCCGGAACCGTGCAGCAGCTCGTCGAGACCCGCCGGAACGTTGGTCAGCGAGAGCGAGATCTGTGCGCGGTTCTGCAATCGGAAGAGCTCAGGATTGAGCGAGGCCACGGCGTTCATCGTCGCCGTCCAGGGACCTTCACAGCTGTTCCGCCCCGCGATCGCGCCCGCTTGGCGCAGCAAGCAGTCGCGAACGCGACTCGGCGCGCCGGCCAAGAGCGACGCCATGCCGTGCTGCACCGCGGTGTCGCTCGTCGCCGAAGGGAACACGAACGCACGGTCGTTCGCGAAGCCATCGCCGTTGATGTCGGCGCTGACCACCGGTGTGAACGGCAGTCCCGACGTAAGCCTCGCCGTCGTCGCGACCGAGAACAACGACCCGACTCGAGTCGAGATGGACGCCGTGATCTGGTGCCGGAAATCGCTCGTCGCGCGGCCCCAGGCGAGATCGCGCGGATCACCGGCTGTCGATCCGTTGAATCCGCGACTCTGCTCGCGAACCGACTGAAAGACGTACGTCACGTTCCACTGCGTGAAGCGTCCGAGCTGATCGCCCGGCGCCGGATAGACGTTGAACACGATCTGGCTCGAGTGCGACCGCAAATCGGTGCGCAGCGCGGATACGGACCCGAATCCCGTGTTCAGTCGAGAATCGTGGTTCGTCAGCTCGCCGGAGGGCGGGACGATGCTCGAGGCGTTCGCGTAGACCGGCCGTCCTGCTTCGCTCGCCAACGTGAATCCCTGCGCGCCGGAGAAGTTTCGGTCGAGCACACCCTGTTGGCCGAGGTTGAGCGAATAGAGTCCCTCGAGGCCGAAGCGGACGAGCTTCGGGATCAGGAACGTGTTGATTCCCAGACTGCCTCGCCACGCGTGTTGTGGCGAGAATCCGCGGTCGACGAACCAGACGTTCGGCTTGCTCGCCGCGAAGGGCGATTGCGCACTCGTGTCCGCGCACTGGCTCGGGATCGTCGCCGCGTTGGTCTCGAACGAGCTCCAATCCGGAGCGGGTACGGCGGATCCCACGCACTGAACCTGATGGACCGCGTCGGCCGAGCCGTTCGCGAGCAGCGCCGGCGCGATCAGAGTCGGCGCGACGTCGTTTCGGAAAAGACCGATGCCGCCGTGCACGTTGCCGCGCGGAGCGCCGAAGCCGGGAATTCCGGTCGTTCCGTTGTAGCCGAACTGTCGGAAGAACCCGATGCGCGGGCTGATGTCTATAGGAGTGGGCGCATAATCGGTTCTAGCACCGAACGCCGAATCGATCGCGGGATTGTAGGGCGCATGGTCGAGGAACTGGTTCGCGTCGACGCGAATGCCGTACATGATCGTGGCGCGCGGAACCGGACGCCAATCGTCGCCGATCGAGAATGCCTGCGTCAGTGCGCGGCCCGACGCTTCCTGATTCACGAACGAACGGGTGAAGCTGCTCGGCCGGTTTGCGCCGAGGTCGGCGATCGAATTGTAGAAGTACGTCCCGCGAGAGTTGCCGTACTGCTCCTGGCTGAAGCCGTCCTCGCGCGCGTCGACCGTCACGCGAACGTGGTGCGTTCGGTCGACCGACAACCAGGTCAGCAGATCGTAGAACTCGGCCCCTGACGTTCTCACGTGTCGGGGCAGGGCGGAGTTCGCTCCGAATTGGAGAGTGCTCAATCCCTCGGTTCCGTCGGCGAACTGCGACGTGACGAGGACGCGCGCATCCGGAATCGTGAGGTAGGGCGTACTGGACGTCGTGTTGAGGTGTGCTCCCAGGCGCGCGTTGTTCAGAAAGTTGTTCGGGAGGTACGCCGCGAACTCGGCGAGCACGTCGCCACCGTTCGTCGCGATGTCGCCGCCGTGGCCAGGCGCCGCCGTTGGGCCGAGAAACGCCGCCGCCGAGTTGTTGTGACGTGCCGAAACGATCAGGTCGGCGCTCCGATCGGGCGGCCCCTGGGCGCTGGTCGAAAGCCAGTCGATGCGTCCGAGTCCGGAGACGTTGTCGATGGTTCGCTGCGAGGGCACGAGCGACACGGAGACGGGAAGCTGAAGGGCGCTCGCGGCGCGGAGCGCCTGCGACACCGAATCCTGCGCGACGCCGATGCGCTCCCATGCCAGGGGGTCGCTCGTGAGAAGCGACTGCAAGTCGCTCGTCTTTCGGCCGACCTGGAGCGACGTGCTGTAGAACAGGTGATCCACGACGATCGGACCGGCGGCGGCTCCGCTGATCTGCGTGTTCGCGTATGGCGCACCCAGCCTCCGGCCGGCGGCGTCCGTGAACTGGAACGACCGTTCGTCGAGCGTCGCATGGAGCAATCGCGTGTGGAAGTTGCCGCCGGGGTAGGTGAGGACGGACAGTTGTCCGCCGCTGAAGCCGCCGCGGGATACATCGTACGTGATCGGCGTGACACGGACGTCGGCGATCGCATCGCGCGGTACGTCGCCACCGCCGAAGCTCAACCCGTTCATCGTGACGCGATTCTGATCGCCGGACAAACCCAGTACGGAGAAGCTGGGGATGCCGGTCGTGGCATCGGTCGAAAGCGTAATGCCTGGAATCGACGAAGCCATTGCCGCAAGATTGCCCTGATCGGCAACGGCAATCGCACCGCCGAAACCGTCGATGAAGCGGTCCGCCTGCGCACCGGCGCGGTCCTGCGCGACCAGCTCCGGCGCGGCGCGGGGTCGTTGCCGGGCGACGACCTTCATCGTGTCGAGCACCGCGGGATTCGCGACGAGCGTGACGTCGACGATGATCGGCTTGCGAGGCTCACCGCGCTTCGCGGTCGTCTCGGCGGGCTTCATGCCGATCGCCGTCACACGAATCGCATAGTTGCCGGTGCCTTCCTGAACGGCGAGCAGCCACCGTCCCTCGACATCGGTCCGCGCGTTCTGCGGGGGCGTGCCCTGCGGCGCTCCCACGTTCGTCACGCTCACAACCGCGCCGCGCACCGGGCCGGCGGGTCCGGTGACGTGGCCGGCAAGGACGTCGCGCTGGATGTCCTGTGCACGGAGAGACGTCGCGAAGAGCGTCGCGACGGCGGTTCCGGCGACGATTCGAGTGACTCGTCGAGTCGCGTCGACGAAAGCGTGGCGTGTGATCACGGGTGTGCCCTGAGAGAAGATCGAATATCAGATCGCGCTTCAGTTCGTCGGAGGCGTGCCTCCCAGCCGGCCGCGACCTCTGCGCAGGATGCCGACGGGTGAGTCTCCGGAAAGGCGGATGACCGTGTTGCCAACTCTCAGAATCGTCGCGCCGGTGGAGTCGGTCGATTCCACGACGCGCGCGTCGCTCCACACGTCGACGCGGGTATCCCGAGCACGCGTCGTGAAGTTGGGTGCGTTGGCCGCGGGCGGCTCGACGAGACTGCCGCCGCGTCCTCCGCCCCGACCCACGACGATATTCACGTCGACCGTCTTGCCGGCGCGATCGAGAGAGAAGCTCGCAGTGTCGCCCGCGCGGAGCTCGCTGAATCGCCGCGAGCCTTCGTCGGTCGTGATCGACATTCCGTCGACGGCGAGGAGCACGTCGCCTTCGCGAATTCCCGCGCGGTCGGCGGCGCCTCCCGGCACGACGGCCGCGACGCGCGGGTATTCGTCGTAACGCCAGACGGCCAATCCACCGCCGCGCGCGGCGCCGACGAATTCACCGCGCCCGCGTCCCGCGGTCCCCCCCTCCCCCGAGCCCCCGCCACTCATTCCGCCGCCGCGGCCGACGGCGCCGCATCGCGTACACTCCAAAGCAAAACCAAAGAGCATCGGTCGCGGTCCGGCGGACCGCGCGGCGCCGCTTTCGAAGATGCCCCGCCCCCCCCAGCCTGCCTGGCCGCCGCCGCCACCACCCCGACCATTCTGCGCCGAAGACGTCGTCGCGACACCGGCGATGAGCACGCCGATCGAGATGCCTCGTGTCAGTACCATACGACGTGCCTCGTCGCCGGAGCGGGCTGTGGTATCGAGTCGATCGGCGCGGCACCCCGATTCGCGGCAAACGAGACGGGAATCGTCGTAGCCGGCACCGGTTTGCGCTCGGCCGCCGAGTATCCGACCGCCGCACCGGCGGCGAAGACGGCTGCCGCGGCGACCAAACCGCCCACGACCAAACCCGTCGACGGCGTGCGACGTCCGAAATATCCGCGCTCGCGAAGCACCCGCACGGTTCGTCGCTTGAGCTCAGCCGGAGGAATCCGGTGCGCGCTCAGCGCCGCGAATCGCGCGCACTCCTCGGCGGTCCATTCGTTCTCGTCGAACGGTCGATCCTCATTGTCGATCATGTCGTCTCCTCGATCCTCGGCGACAGCCGCGCGCGTACGGCGCGTCTCGCCTTGAACAGCTGTGCCTTCGATGTCCCGGCGGCGATTTGCAGGCGCTCGCCGATTTCTTCGTGCGTGAATCCTTCGATGTCGTGCAGCACCAATACGGTCCGGTAGCCGTTGGGCAGCGACGCGATGGCCGTCTCCAGATCCAACCACACAGCGGCGTCGTCGTTCTCGTCGAGCGCGACGTCCACGTTCGCGTCGAAGTCGAGCCGCCGCTGCTTGCGGACGATGTCGATCGCGACGTGCGCCGCGATGCTTCTCAGCCACGATCCGAAGTCGCCTCCGCTCACGCGGGTGTCGAGCGACGCGATGGCACGGACCCACGTCTCCTGCACCGCGTCCTCGACGTCGGCGCGAGAGCCGCCGAGTATTCGCCACGCGGTCTGGTACGCCCGCGGCGTGTGCCGGTCGTACAGAATCCCGAACGCGCGCTCGGCGCCTTCGCGCCCGCGCCGGACGGCGCGAGCGAGATCGTCGTCAGTGACCGATCTGCCGAGGTCTTCGAGCATCGTTGTCAGATAGTCGCTGGGCGGCGCGAAAGGGTTTGCCGGCTCCCACCGCCCGCCTCAGAAGGTCCATGGCGGGCGCGCGATGGGCCAAGGTAGCCACCGCTGACCCGGCCGACGTGACGCCGCGCGATTCCCGCCACCGTCGCGTGTGGTTCGGAGAGAAGAATGTTCTGTCGTCTCGCGATCGCCCAGCATTAGAGGATCTTGTCTCTTCGTGCCAGGCAAGCCCGGAGTGATGTCGGCTTTGGAAACCCAGCGCCGTGCTACGGAGTGATCCCGTTGCGAACCTGACTCACCGCGGGGCACGACTGCCTGGAGGATTTCCGTGAAACTCGAGCCTGGATTCAATTTCGTCGACCTCAGCTCAGTGGGTCAGCCGATCGGCCAGTCAGCAGCGACCGCGATCAACGACGACGGTCTAGTCGTCGGATCGTACACGGTCGGGGGAATTTTCTCCGGCTTTGTGTGGGACACGAAAGCCGGAGGCGACCCGATCGTTGGAATCGGCTACAACGATCCCGCCGCGCAGAAACTCCTGAGCAACAGCGCGTACCTCGGCACCCGCCTCCTCGACGTCAATCACGAGCGAATCGTCGGCCGAATCGACTTCAAAGGCAATCCGATGGTCAGCTTCGCCTTCTGGATCTCGGTCGCGGCCGCGCAGAATGGGTCGGGCACGGCCGATTTCAACGTTCTCAAGCCGCACCCGGCCGACCTACCGACTTCACTCGACAACTTCTTCCACGCGCACGGCGTGAACGACAAGAACCAGATCGTCGGCATCTACAAGGACATGGCGTTTCTTGGAGCGAACGGAAAACCCCCGGGCACGGTGGGCTTCGTGTTCACTCCGGAGGCGAATAGCGCCGAGCCTTGGGGCGGAACGTTTCAGGCGATAGCGCCTGTGCAGGGCGGCCAGTTTACCCAGCTCTTTGGAATCAACAACCAGGGCGAGTTGATCGGCGACAGCGGGGTGTTCGCGAACGACGGCAGCATGAGGACGTTCGCCTACGTGTGGCCGGCGCAGAATGGCAACGCGATTCGAGCTCCCGAACTGCTGCCAGTTGTTCTCGCTGCGGGAGGAGCGCCGTTTGCCATCGGACACAAGATCAGCAACAATCACCGAGCGGTGGGCGAGGCGAATCAGGCCGTTGGCAACGCCGGCGGGCCGGCGAGTGGTTGGCAGGCGTCGCTCAAGCCACCGCCACAGGCTATCGTCGCCGGCTTCCAGGCGATCAAGGACGGGGTGGCGTATGGGAGTACGAGCGCCCTCGGGCTGAACGATCCCGGTTTGATCGTCGGATCCGCAACGCTGAATCCGGATCCCGCCAACCCGGGCAACGGATCGGAAGCGTTCGTCTACGTGCCGTAGTTGAAAGCGGTAGCGGCCTCTCCGGGGGTGGCCCGGCGAAAAAAAACGCGGCGAGCATCGCTCGCCGCGTTTCTTCGATCGAGATTCGACTCAGGTGCCCGTTTTTCGCTTTCTCGCGATCTTGCCGACGCGCTTGACCGCGTGCTTCCGCTTCTTCGTGCCGACCTGGATCGGGACGATGTCGGATTGGGCCGCCGCCGCGTCGCCACATGCCGACGCCGCGATCGCCGGTTGGCGCGGCTGTTTGTACACGTATCGCTCGCCGGCATAGTTCCGGAAAACGACTTCGTCCTCGTTGATCTCCTCGACGTATTCCGGTAGGAGCGGCACCTTGCCGCCGCCGCCCGGCGCGTCGATCACGAAGTGCGGCACCGCGAGGCCCGACGTCCAGCCGCGGAGTGCCTTCACGATCTCGAGACCCTTCTCGACCGTCGTACGGAAATGCTCGCCGCCCGCCACCTGGTCCGCCATATAGATGTAGTAGGGTCGGACCCGCGCCTTGAGCAGCTTCTGCATCAGCTCTTTCATGATTGCCGGGTCGTCGTTGACGCCGCGCAGCAGCACGGTCTGACATCCCAGCGGCACGCCCGCGTCCGCCAACCTGGCCAGCGCCGCGATCGTCTCGGGCGTCAGCTCGGCCGGATGGTTGAAGTGGGTGTTCATGTACACAGGATGGTACTTCTTGACCATCTCGCAGAACTCGGGGGTGATGCGCTGCGGCAGGTGCGACGTGATCCGGCTGCCGATGCGGATGATCTCGACGTGCGGGATCTCGCGCAGTCGCTCGAAGAGGTACTCCAGCCGCCGATCAGAAAGCATCATCGGGTCGCCGCCCGACATGATCACGTCGCGGATTTCGGTGTGCTGCCGGATGTATTCGAACGCCGACTCGTATTGGTTGAGCGGGATCTTCTCGGGGTCGCCGACCTTTCGTCGCCGAGTGCAGAACCGGCAATACGATGCGCAGACCGGGCTGACGAGGAACAACACGCGGTCCGGGTAGCGGTGCGTGATATTCGGGACCGGCGAGTCGCCGTCCTCGTCAAGCGAGTCGATCACGCCGTCCACGACGTCGAGCTCCGCGACCGTGGGCACGTATTGCTGCCACATCGCGTCGCCGACTTCCCCGATCGTCGCCAGCGAGTTCGGCGTGATCCGCATCTGGAAGTTGTCGAAGGCGGGCTTCAGGCCGTCGACGTCGATGACGTCATCCCCGAATCGCTCGGCGAGCTTGTCGAGCGTGTCCACGCCTGCGTGGAGAATCTTTTGCCAGTCACTCATTGCGCGACGACTCCAAGGCTCGGTCGTGAAAGTGCGCTGCCCGTTCGTGCTGTGGCTGCGTGAGACGCTTCGTGTAGATCACGCGAGAATCGCCGGGTGCGTAGAAGTCGGCGATTCTCGCGACGACGGTGTAGCCGTGCGCGTCGTAAAAGCGTCGGGTGGGCGCGTAATCGTCGCGAGACGAGGTTTCGACGACCAGCAATCGCGCTTCCCGTTGACGTAGACGGCGTTCCACTTCGTCAAGTAACTGCGATCCACCGCCGCTTCCCTGAAAATCGGGGTGCATGGCGATCCAATAGAGGTCGTACGTGCGATCCGTTCCCGGCGTCGATCCATAGCACACGTAGCCGACGAGTTGTCCCCCTCCGTCCGCCGCGAACGATCCGACGAATTCGTAATCCGCGACGCCGTCGCCCACGTCGTACGGCGCGCGTGTCTGACCGACGGCGAACGTTTCGTCGAACAACTCGAGTGCCACCGCGACCTCTTCTTCACGAAAGACCGTCGTCGCGTAGAGAATGTCGCGAATGCGATTCCGATGCCCGCGCTGAAGAGCGCCGAGTCTCACGCGCATGTCAGTGCGGGTCGCTGGCCGTGAATGCCGAGCCGACGTCGCCGAAGAGATCCAACTCGGTCGGTTCCGGCTCGAGCCCAGACAACTGATTGACGAGCGCCCAATTCTCCTGCGCGACCTTCACGCGTGACCGCTCCAGCCCCAGCTCGCAGACGGTGCGGATCAGGGCGGGGTATTCCATCCCCGCGACCTGCGCCATCGTCGCGAACCCCGCGTTGTGCATGATGTCCGGGTTCGCGTTCACCTCGAGGATCCACGGGCGGCCGTCCTGGTCGATCCGCATGTCGACGCGTCCGTACCCGAACCCGTCCACGATCTTCCACGCCGCGGCGGCGACTCGCCGAACCTCGTTCGCGACCTTGGCCGGCATCTTCGCCGGGCATCGCGGAACGGCGGCGAGGTCGTCTTCGCTCCCCGTGACCCACTTCGACTTGTACGTGACGATGCGCCAGCGGCCCGGCGGCGTCTTTCGGAAGTCGATCTCGGAGATCGGCAGCACCGTTTTGCCGAGGATGCCGACGTTCACCTCTCGGCCGTCGATGTAACGCTGGACGATGACCTCGGGCCACAGCTCGAGCATCGCCTCCACGCGTTCGGCGAGCTGGCGCGTGTTCCGCACGACGGATCGCTGTTCGACGCCGAGCGATGCGTCTTCGGCGGCGGGCTTCACGATGGCTGGGAATCCGACGCTGACCAGCGGGTCGCCGCGCGAGATCGTCGCGAATCGCGGGATCGGCAGCCCGGATTTCTCGAGGATCGCGTTGATGAGGGGTTTTCGGAGGCAGATCGACGTCGTGTAGCTCGACGCGCCGGTGAACGGGATCTTGAACAGCTCGAGCACCGAGATCACGGAGGATTCGAGCGTGGCGACGCCGTCGATGCCCTCGCACATATTGAAGGCGAGGTCGAACTTGCCCCGGCGCACTTTGTCGATCCACTTGCCGTCCTGGTAGACGGGGATCCAAGTGACGGTATTGCCCTCGGCGACGAGCGATCGCTCGATGTCCTCGGCGGTGCCGATGATCAGGCGGTCGGGGTTGGCCGCATACGCCGATGCACCGTCGAGGAGGAGGGCGACTTTCATGCGACCAGGGTTGCGGTTCGCACCGGCGTCCGGACTGACACCGGTGCGTCGAGGTGGACGCCGGTCCGGTCCGCCGCTGCCGCGAGCGCGCTCTGAATGAGCGCGTCGTAGCTGAGTCCCGCCGCGCGCGCCGCTTTCGGCAGGCACGAATTGTCGGCGGGGTTGGGGAGGATGCCGGGGAGCGGATTCACCTCGACGATGTTCGGGGTGCCGTGCTGGTCGAGCCGTACATCGATGCGCGACCAGTCACGACAACCCAGGATGCGATAGGCTCGGAGCACCACGTCTTCGACCGCGTGCTGGAGCCGCAGGTCGACCCGGGCCGGACACTCGAACATGTCGAGCGGGCGGTCCGGCGTGTCCCAGACCCATTTGGCTTCATATCCATAGATAGGAAGCGCGCCGGCGGGGAGAGACCCGAAGTTCATGCCGACCAACGGGAGGACGCGCGCCGTTCGGCCGTTGCCGAGGACGCCGCACGTGAACTCGGCGCCGGGTAGGAAGGCTTCGGCGATGACGGGTTGGTCGTAGGTCGAAAGGAGGAATCGCGCCGTGGCTTCGAGCTCGTCGCGCGTCCGGACCAGGTTTCGCTCGGTGATTCCTTTGGACGACCCCTCTTGCACCGGCTTCAGGAACATCGGCGCGTCCGTGGTCGGTCGCGGCGCCAGCGGTGACTCATGGGAAAGCAGCGACGCCAAGTCGCTCTCCGATTCGATCATCGCGAACGGAGCTGTCGCGACGCCGTGCGCACGGAGGACGTCCTTGGTTCGGGCCTTGTGGAGACAGAGAGACAGGGTGAACGGGTCGCTGCCGGAGTAGGGGACGCCGAAGAACTCGCAGATCGCCGGGACGTGCGCTTCGCGGTTGGGACCGTGGAGTCCCTCCGCGATGTTGAAGACGATGTCGGGGCGTTCGGTGCGGAGGCGGTGGGGAAGGTCTTCGTTCGCTTCGATGCGAATCACGTCGCCGAAAGGCGAGAGCGCGTTAGCGACGGCGTCGATGGTTTCTGCAGCGTCCCATTCCGCATAGACGTCATCGTGCGCCGGAATGGGACTGGGAGGGTCGTCGCTCGAGCGCGACTCGTGACGAGGCGCGCCGGCGATCCTTCCTCCTACGGTTGCCTTCTCAGGTTTTTGGTTGTACGCGAACCCGATGCGCGTCATCCCGTCCCTGGTTGTCGTCCTCTGGCGTCGTGCAGGCCAGACTCTCGACCGGCGAGAAGTGCGTCGTGTGTTTCGCTTTCCTGACCGACGCGAGGGCGCAAGACAGATGCCGACAATTCCTCGTCAGTGAAAATAGGAGCACATTTTTTTTCGCGCAATGTTTTTTTTCGCGATCAGACCTTGTGATACGCGATGCGCGCCGCTTCTCGACGATCGTCGGCGGCGTAGATCTCGAAGTCGGAGAAGAATCCGGGCGCTTCCGTCCGCAGCAATCGCAGGAGCGCGACCGCGCACCGACGGATCTCCAACTCCGCGCCCTCGCTCGATCGCAGCTCGAGCATCGTACGCCATGCGCGCGCGTTGGCGGTGACGACGATCTTGGTCTCGGTCGCGTTCGGAAGCACGGACCGCGCCGCTTCACGCGCCATTTTGCGTCGATGCACCTTGTCGGCGACCCATCCGTATCGCTCCATCAACTGCGCCACGAGCTCCACGTAGCGCTTCTGCGCGGCCTCGGTCTGCTCCCGCCACGCGCTCTCGAGCGCCGCCTCGCCGATGATCGCCGGTGGAACGACGAAGCTCGCTTCCGACTCGTCGACGTACCGCTGCGAGAGCTGCGAATACGCGAATCCCGCTCGGTGACGCACCAACTCGTGGGTCAGCGAACGGCTCACGCCCTCGAGGAGAATCGAGTAGTTCGCGTGCTCCAGCACGCTCCCGTGTCCCTGCTTCTTGATGTTCTCGAGGTACTCGCGCGTCTCCCGCTTGGCCGGATTGTGCTGACTCATGTAGCACAGTCGGCCGGCGAACTCGGCGAGTTGTTCGCCGCCGGTGCTCTCGCCGATCCAATTGATGGGAAGATGGTCCGGCATCGTAAACGCCGGACGGGCGAGAAGGGTGACGACGGGTTCGGCGTAGTAGCGGGTCGGCATGATGAGCGCGAAATCAACGGGATCTCGCCGCTCGAAACAAGCCGCAGCGTTCGTCGGTTACGCGCCGCCGAGTAGATCGAGACGCGACCGCGCGTACGCGCGCCGGGCGTCGACCGTTTCGAGCGCCGAACGTGCCCGTGTCGTCAGCGGCGCGAGATTCGGATCGTATTTGATGTCGCCCCCCCCGAGCGGCGATTCGCCCGCGACGGGCACTTTCACTCCCGGATTCAGGATGCCCGCCGGATCGAACGCGCGCTTGACTTCGCCGAATCGACGAAGCGCCTCCGTGCTCCACACGCGGGGCATCAACGGCGTACGCAAACGGCCGTCGCCATGCTCTCCGGTCAGCGTTCCGCCGAGCGAGGCGGTCAGATCGGTGACCGCGTCGAGAATTCGCGCGACCCGATCGCGCCAGTCGGAACGACGCACGTCGACGAGCGGATTGACGTGAACGTGCGCATCGCCCGCATGTCCGAAGATGACGCCCCGCGTATCGTTGTCCGCCAAGATGCGCCGAACTCCGCGAACGTACGCCGGAAGCGCCGACGGCGGGACAGCGCAATCTTCGATGAACTGCATCGATTTTAGATTCGGATCGAGGCGCGAGAGAATCGGGCTCGCGGCGTGGCGCAGCTCCCAAAGCTCGGTCTCGGTCGGCCGGTCGAGCGCAACACGGACGCCGATCGCGCGCGATTCTCGGAAGAGTTGCTCCACTCTTCGCGCCGACGATCCCGCCGTTTCGGCATTGGTTCCCTCGATTTCCGCCAAGAGGGCGGCTTCAGCGTCCGCAGGAACCGCATTCGCACCGATTCCAGCGCCGGTTGCTACGACGTCGAGGAAGGTTCGGTCGAGCAACTCACACGCGACGGCACCGGCGTCGCGCGCGCGGATCGCCGCCGTCACCGCGTCGTCGAGCGTCGAAAATGCGCCGAACACGCTGCTCGTCGCACCCGCCGCCGATGCCAGCATGATCTCGATGCCCGTGAAAAACGCCAGCGTGCCCTCGCTGCCTACCAGAACATCCACGAGATCGCCGGACGCGGCGAACTTCGCGATACCGTAACCGGACGAGTCCTTCGACACGCCGGCGTGAACGGAAGGCGTCGCTCCTTCGGCACTCTTGAGCTTCTCGGCGATCGACGCGAATCGATCGATCGCCGGCACGCCGGTCGGCCACGGCACACCGCGACGCACTTCGGCGCGCGATCCGTCGTCGAAGACGCAATCGATGGCGCTGACCCACACCCGCATCGATCCGAAGCGCATCGAATGCGGACCGGCCGCGTTCGTCGCCGTCATCCCGCCGACGGTACAAAAGGCGCCGCTCGACGGATCCACGGGGAAGCGCAATCCGTGCGCGCGCGCCGCGGCTTCGACCTCGTCGCGAAGCACGCCAGGTCCCACCCGCATCGTCGGAGATCGCGCGTCGATCGCCGAGATGTCGCGCCATCGGCTGAGATCAACGATCACCCCGTCACCGATTGCGCCGCCGGGCATGCTGCTCCCGGAGCCGCGTGCGATCAACGGCAGCGACTGCCCTCGCGCCCACCGCACCAAAAGTGAGAGATCATCGACGTCGGCCGGAACCGCGACCGCCATCGGAATGCTTCGCGCGATTCCGGCGGATTCCGAGTAGACGTCGAGTGCGTCCGGGTCGGTCCGGAAGACGCCGCGGAATTGGTTGGGTTTAACGGCGGCCAGCTAAAATCTCCGCGTCGGAATCGCCGTCGCGGCCGCGACGATCGCGCCCAACAGCGCGTCGGCACCGCCACGACGCGAGACGTCGCCGCGCTCGAGGCGATCGAGAAGTTGCTCGAGGGCGAGCTGAGCGCGCGGAAGGACCCGGTTGTGCGCCGCGCGCGCGCCGGCGACGCCGAAGATCGGCAAGGCGATCACCGGCACGAGCGCGATCGGCGGAAAGACGTGCATGGCGAGCAACGACGCCGTCGTCGCCGCGCCGAAGAAGGAGGTTGCGCCGATCTGTCCCGCCGCCAAAGAGCGATGCGTTCGAAAATCGGCGTCGAGCGCGACGTGCGTTCTCGTGTCGTCGACCGGAATCGCCGTCGCGGCGACCTCGAACGCGCGCGATAGTGCGTAGTCGCGACCGCCCGCCTTGAGCGCGCGCTTCAAGCCGACGAAGAAATCGCGGCGCGGCTCCCAGACGATTCGGTCGCCGTGATGCCGCTTCACGATCAGCAGCTCCTGCCGTTGCATCCACGCGTCGATCGCCTGCAGCACGTCCGCTGGTTTACCGTCCACCGTCCGCGCCGCGGCGACGCGCGTCGCGCCGATGATCCGAGCGAAAACGCCGCCCTCCTCCTCCTCCGGCAGCACCGACCGCGTCCGCTCCTCGGCGAGTGCCTGACGAAGATTCTGCGCCGAAAGCCCCACCTCTTTCCCGAGCTCGATCAGCTGTTCTTCGGTGAACTCTTCGCTGGGATCGGCGTCCGCCGACTTGCCTTGAAGCTCGGCGGCGCGCGCCAGCACGCGCTCGAGCGCGCTACGATCGATGCGCGAGGAGGAAGACGGGCGGGGTGCCGGTACGTCGGACATACCGAAAGTTACCTTCGGTTCGAAACGATGATACAGCTTTACCGCCCCGCCTGTCTCCCTGTTTCAAGCCCGCGCTCGACTGACCACCGGCCAAGCGACGCGAGGTCTTGTGGCGGTCGAGCGATCACGCGCCGAGCCGCCCGACGTCTTCCGCGGAGGACAGTCTCACCCTGAGTACCGCGACCAGTCAGATACCGCCGAGCACGACGTCGATCTGACGGGCGATCGCGTCGACGATCGACTGCGGCAGCGGGAACGTGCTCGCGAAGGTGGCCGACGGTTCGCCGGCGATGCCCGCGACACCGGCCGTGGCGAGGTAGTAGCGCATGTACGCCGGGACGAGCTCCGGCGCGATGCGCTGTATCAGGATGGCGCCGCCCCGCACGGCTCCGTTGCCGACATAGCCGCCGGTCGCGCCGGATCGCTGTTCGGCAGGCGTCGTGTTGTCGTGGATCGCGTCATCCACGACGCTGGCGACCGCCTCATGGGCGACCGCGAAGAGAACCGTGGACGCGGCATCGACGGTTTTCGGGAATTCGACCGCGATGATGTTCGACTGTTTGCCGTTATTCACGGTCCGCCCCTCGCCGCCCAACGGGAGCGACAAGAAGACTTCGCCGGATCCTTGCTGCGTATTGTTGAGAAAACGCGTCAGCTTCGGGTACCACGTGCTGTTCCACTGCGACACGGCCTGCGCGAACGCGGCGCCTCGCGTCTGCTGCTCCGCGGTCCAGTACTCGTGATAGAATTTTTTGTCCTCGTCGTCGAGGCTCTGCACGAAGAGACGGAGCCATTTGCGATCGGCGTCCGTACGAAAATTCGCGGCCAAGAGCGCGATCTGCTGCTGGATCGCCGGGACCGCGGACGCGCGCGGATTGCCGCCCGAACGGATGAAATAGTCCGTCGCGCTCACGATCTCCTGGAACGACGAGAAGTACATCGCGAGGAATTGCGCGTTGGCGAGCTCCGGGTTTGTCGCGAAGCGCGCCGAGAGCTCCGCCCGATTCGCGTCGAGCAGCGAGAACACGTTGCGCTGCTGCTTGAGGGCGGTGATCTGCTGCTTGTATCCGCGCGCGAAGAACGGCACCCGACCCGTGTCGCTCGTGAGCAGCGCGAAGCCGTGCAGCCACAAATCGACCTGCTCCGCGGTGGTTACCCGCCATCCGCGCTGTTGCGTCAGCTGCGCCGTCTGAGTGGCCGCGCGATTTCTCCGCGGCGCGGCGCGGCGCGCGTTGCGACTCCCACCCCCGGCGGTAGCGACGCACGCCGTGGCGGCAAGCAGGAGCGCAATACGCCCGGCGGCGCGCATTTGCGCAAACCGCGGGTTCCGCGGCGATTCTACTTCGCCGCGGCGGGCCGTCCGCATGAAGGACAAAACTTCCATCCTAGCTCCAGCTCCGCGCCGCACGCCGGGCAGTTCAAGGTCGTGACGTTCTGGCCGCAGTGTGGACAGAACGTAATAGGACGACCGGTCGGCAGCGGTTCACTGCATGAACGACACCGATCGCCCGCCTGGGGAACAACGACTCTTACCCCGCCGCTCGTTTTTGTTGTCGTTGTGGGCGTGGGCATCGATGCCGGCGTCGCCTTTGGCGTAACTGCCGGCGCGCGGGAGGCGGGCGGTGAAGCAGCGGCTGCCGCCGGCGGAGCTGGCGGCGGGGCAGGCGGCGCCGCGGGCGGTGCGGCAGGCCTCTGTTTCGGTCGTTCAGCCGGCGCCGCGGCTCGCGGGGGCTGAGCAGAGGGCGGGGGCGGGGGCGGAGGCGGAGTCGACGAAGGCGGAGCCGGTCCGTTGGCCGGCGCAGGGTTCGCGCTTTCATCCAGCCCGATGTCGAGACTGCGCAGCGCGCTCGGCGAGAGGGCGACCATCGCCTGCGCGAACTGTTTGAACGCCGACGGATCCGGATTCACATTCGCCAGCGCCGCGCCCAGTGTGTCGCGCAGCCTGTCGTCGACGATCAGGTAGTCGCGCGAACCCGAGACGAGCTCCGTGAGCGTGATCTCATAGTCGTCGTTCGTCTCGAGGCCGAGCTCGCGACGGTGCAGACGATACGGAAGGATCGTCTGATTGAGATCGGCGACGGAAAACGGTTGGGCGAGATGTTGTGGGAACCGCGAACGAATGACCCTCACCAGATGTCGGTACATCCGATCGAGGTTGTCCATGAGGCGGGGCGGGGGTGGGGGTCGGGTCGTTACGGCTTGCTGGCGTCTTCGATGCGTTTGTCCTGCGCGGCCTGCGCGTTCTTCAGATTGGTCGCACCGAATTTATCGAGTACGCGAAGCGCGACCGAGGGCTTGCCGTCGCTCCCTTCACCGTACCCCCAGTGATACCCCATCGCGAGCCCGACGATCAACGCCACGATTGCTTTCTTCATTTGACCCGTCCCTTTTCGCGTTCTGCCGCCAGCCATTCATCGAAATGCGAATCGACGATGCCCTTCGACGATGACTGTTCCTTGGCGGCGCGTACGGCGAGATCGTTCGCGTACTCGTTCTGCGGGTGTCCCTCGTGGCCGCGCACCCAATGCCACGACACCTGATGCCGGCGCGCCTCCTCGACGAGCTCCTGCCACAACTCCAGGTTGAGGATCGGCCCGTCCTTCTTCCGCCACCCGCGCGCTTCCCAGCCGCGAACCCACTCGCTCATCCCTTTCACCAAGTACTGTGAGTCGCTCGTGAACGAGACGCGGAACCGCACGCCCTTCCGAGAAATGCCGCGCAGCGCCTCGGTCGCACTGCGCAGCGCCATTCGGTTGTTCGTGGTGGCCGGCTCCGACACCCAGTAGTCGTGGCGCGAGAGCCGCCCCGAGGGGCTCACATACTCGATGACGCCCGCCGCCCCGCCCGGGTTACTCCCTTCGCGGCCGTTTCCCAGGCACGATTCGTCCGCGAAGATGGCGATCGGCCGTAGCGGGCTTCCGGACCCGTCGTGGGTCATCGACCCCGCCCGCCGCTCACGTCCCTCGAGTGACTCACGTAACTGCCTCGATTCGTTCCACTTCGTCCAGGTAGATGGTCAGCTCGTCGCCGGTGGTGGGGTTGCGAGCTTTGATGACCTCTCGGCCGTCATTCACCGAAAGCGAAAGCGGGACCAGCACGATCTCGCGCCGGCCGGGTCGGCTGATCGCGACGCGCGTCCCTCGCGACACTGCCCGCTCGAGCGTGTCGTACTCGCGGTGGGTCAGCTGAGTCACGAGATACGTGCCGAGCACCACCGTTTGGCGAGCGACGCGAGAATCGTCGTCGCGCGCTCGATCTCGAAGATCGGAACGTACTCCTCCGCCGAATGCGCCAGCGCGATGTCGCCCGGACCGAAGCAGATCGCGGGAATGCCGGCGGCGTTGAGGATCGCGGCATCGGTCCACGCCGACATTCCGGCGATGCGCGGCTCGTCGTCGTCGTCGCAAATGGCTTGTGAAAGCGCGCGCACGATCGGCGCCTCGACCGCTACGTCCGACGGCTCCTGCGAAAACGTGACGCGAACGCCGGCTTGGAAACCGGGCCGGTACTCGACGACTCGCGCGCACGCTTCGCGCAGCTCGCGCTCTACGTCCGCCGGCCTCTCGCCGGGAATCGTACGGCGCTCGATGCGGATCGTGCACCGATCGGGGTAGGTGGACATCCCGGTTCCACCTTCGATCAGCGACGCGTGCACCGACGGACGTCCGAGCAGCGGGTGCGCCTTCTGGGTCAACTCCTCCGCGTCGATGCGATCGAGCTCGGTGAGGAAGAAGCCCGCGTGACGAATCGCGTCGACGCCGAGCTCCCAACGGCTCCCGTGCGCGGCGCGGCCGAACACCGTCACGTCGGCCCACACGAACCCCAGGTGCGCCGGCATGACGGCGAGCCCGGTCGGCTCGGTGACGACCGCGGCGTCGGCGCGAACCCCCGCCGCGACGAGCGCGCGCGTGCCGATGCTCTCGAATTCTTCGTCGACGACCGCGGTGATCACGACTTGTCCCTCGAGCTCGTCCGCGGCGCGCGCGGCCGCCGCGCACATGGCGGCGACGCCGGCCTTCATGTCCGCGGATCCGCGTCCATAGATGCGTCCCTCGCGCTGAAACGCATCCCATGGCGCGTGGGACATTCCTTCCACGCCGACGACGTCGAGGTGTCCGTTGAACATCAGCGTTCGCCCGCCGGATTTTCCGGCGCGCGCGATGACGTTCGGCCGCTGCGGAGCGGCGTGCTGCAAGTCGACGCGCATCCCCCAGTCTTGCAGCACCGTCGCCAGCGCTTTCGCCACCGCATTCTCGCCCGGTCCCCCGGCGACGAGCGACGGATTCCTCGAGTCCACGCGCACGAGTTCTCGCGTCAGCGCGACCGCGTCTCCGCGGGCTATCGACAAAGCTGGACTCCCTGTTCGTCGATGGCGAACGGCAGGATCTCACCCAGCGGGGCGACCACGCTTTTCACTTCGTCGGCGCGTCCATCGCGCGCGATGAGCAGCACGCATCCTCCGCCCGACGCCCCGAGCGCTTTCGCTCCGGTCGCCCCGGCGTTAGTGCCCCTTTCTATAATCTCGTCGATCAACGGCGTCGGAATCGCCGGATGCAGCGAGCGCTGGTGCATCCACTGTTCGGCGACGAGCGCCGCGAGTGCGTCGACGTCTCCCGCCGCCAGCGAATCGGCCATTCGTTCGGCGGTTTCGCGCATACCGGCGAGCGCGGACATGACGCGCGGCTCGTGGCGGGCGTAGGCGCCGAGCACCGCGTCGATCGTCTCGCCCGAGATGCGGCTCTGCCCCGTGTAGATCACGATGCACCGTCGCTCGAGCTCGGCGCGCGTTTGTGAGCTGAGCGGAATGTCGCGCACGTCGACGCCGTCGCGCGAAAACCGAAGCCCGAGTGCGCCACCATAGGCGGCCGCGTAGTGATCCTGCCGTCCGCCGGGGATGCCGAGGTCGCCGATTTCGATGGATCGGCTGAGTTCGGCGAGCGCGGTGCGATCCATCGACTCGCCACTCGCAGCGGCGAGCGCGGACACGATAGCGACGCCGACCGCCGAGGAGCCGCCCAGTCCAGCGCCTGCCGGAAAATCGCTCTGTACGTCGATGTGCGCGTCGGACAATCGAAATCGGCGCGCCGCGGCGAGCGCGATCGATTGGTCGCCGGCTGACGTCGATGCGCTCGCCGGTCCGCCGCCGCCGTCCGACGCGTCGCGTTTCGTCACCTCCACGGTGGCGTAGCGGCTGATCGCGACGTTGCACACGAAGCCCCCGACTTCGTCCGAGTACGGTGGCACGTCGGTCCAACCGCCGCCGAAGTCGATGCGCGTGGGTGCGCGCGTGATGATCGTTTCACTCACCGGGGACAAATGATCGTTCGGCCCGCCGCCGCGCGCCAGTTCCGCGACCCGCGAAACCGCGGTCGCCGTAGGTTGAATCGGGCATGGCTGTTGCAACCCTTTCGCCTCTAATGCTCGATTTCACGAACTATCTCGCCGACTGCAAGTTCATTCTTGTTTCGAACCGCGAGCCGTACGAGCACGTGGAAGGCGTCGAGGGCACGCCCGAAGTAAAGCAACCCGCCGGCGGTTTGGTGAGCGCGCTCGATCCCACGATGCGCCGCACGCACGGCACCTGGGTCGCCTGGGGGTCCGGCTCCGCCGACCGCGAAGCCGCCGACGAAATGGGGCGACTGGCGGTTCCACCGGGCGAAGATTCGTACACGCTGCGGCGAGTGTGGCTCGACGAGGCGGACGTCGAAGGCTACTACCATGGATTCGCCAACCGCGCGCTCTGGCCGCTGTGCCACATGCTCATCCAGCACTTCGAGTATCGCGCGGAGTACTGGAACCGCTATCGCGACGTGAACCTCCGCTTCGCGCACGCCGTCGCCGACGAGGCGGAGCGGGCTCCGGGAAAAGTCGCCGTCTGGATTCAGGACTACCACTTCTCGCTCGTTCCCGCGCTGCTTCGCGCGATGCGCCCGCAGTTGTTCATCCACCAGTTCTGGCACATTCCCTTTCCGCCGCCGGACATCCTACAACTGTTGCCGTCGAGGACGAACGAGGCGGTGCTGCGCGGGATGCTCGGCAACGATCTCGTCGAATTTCAGATCGAGCGCTACGTCGCGAACTTCATCGATTGCGTCGCCCGCTTCGTGCCCGAGGCGCGCATCGACCGCGCGACCCAGGTCGTGCACTTTCGCGATCGCGCGGTGCACATCGGCGCGTTTCCAATCAGCATCGACGTCGCCCATTTCGAGGAAATGGCCGGCTCGCCGGCGAGCCGCGCGCTCAGCAAGACGCTGCGCGCGCGCCACGCGCCGACGCGCCAGCTGGGTGTCTGCGTCGACCGGATCGACTACACGAAGGGAATTCTCGAACGCATCCGCGCGCTCGACACGCTGTGGACCGAGTCGGCCGAGCTGCGCGAACAGTTCACGTTCATCTTCGTGTGTACGCCGTCGCGCAGCGACGTCCCGGCGTACACGACGCTCGAGCGCGACGTCGTCGACGCGGTGACGTCGATCAACGCCCGCTTCGGCAATCCGCACTGGACGCCGATCGTGCTGATCAGCGAAAACGTCGACGCGGACCTTCTCGCCGCCGTATATCGCGCCGGCGACATGTGCATCGTCTCCTCGCTACAGGACGGCATGAATCTCGTCGCGAAGGAGTTCGTAGCCTGCCAGCTCGACGAGCGCGGCGTCCTCTTGTTGAGCCGGTTCACCGGTTCAGCGGAAGAGATCGACGGCGCCGTGCTGATCAATCCGTTCAACATCGACGGTTTCGTCGCGGCGATCCGGTCGGCGCTGTCCATGTCCCCCGAGGAGAGGCGGCGACGTATGCATCGCATGCGGCGACAGCTTCACAACTCGACCATCTTTGATTGGCTCGAGTCGATTCTCGAGCGTTCCGCCCAGATCATGGGGCTCTGGCCCCAGCCCGAACCCGCGTAAACGATGACAACCCCCGCGCTGCCCGTTCCCATGGATCTCGCGGCGCGCCTAGTTGGAACTCCGCTGCTGTTGTTGCTCGACATCGATGGCACGCTCACGCCGATTGCCGCGACGCCGGCCGCGGCAGTCGTGTCAGAGCACGCACGCGACTCACTCGATGAGCTGACAGTCGCGGGCGGCGTGCACGTCGCCATCGTCACCGGCCGTTCCGTCGAGGACGCGCGACGACTCGTGGGCGTGACGGGCGCGTGGTACATCGGGAATCATGGCATCGAGGCCGCGGCACCCGGTGAAGAACCAAACGTCCCGGGCGAAGTCGCCCAGTTTCGTCATCCGGTGGAGGTCGCGGCGGCACGTCTCGCCCAACTGATTCGCGGCGTCCCCGGAACGATCCTCGAAAACAAGAGGTGGACGCTCAGCGTCCATTACCGGCTGGCCGAGCGCGACGCGCTCCCTGAGCTCGGACACCGCGTGCGGAAGATCGCGCGCGAGCTCGAGCTCGATGTCACCGGCGGCAAAGAGGTTTTCGAGCTCCGCCCGCCCGTTCGGATCAACAAGGGCACCGCCGCTGTCGCGTTGGCCATGCGACTGGGCGCGCTGAACCACGGCGCATCCATACTGTGCGCCGGCGACGATGAGACGGACGAAGACATGCTCCGCGCCGTGCGTGGGCGCGCGCCCACGTCCGTGACGGTCGCCGTCGAACCGGTGCTGCACGCCCGGCCGACGTCCGCCGAGTTTTTCGTCGGATCGCCGAAGGAGATGTTGGAGTTGCTGGACGCCGTGCTTGCGTTGCGCACCGCCGCCGCTCGTCGCGCCTGACTACTTCTTCTTTTTCACCGGCTTCGCCGCTTTGGCCGGCTTCTCGGCTTTCACCGGCTTGACCGCTTTCGGCTTCGCGACCGGAACGGCGGCCTTGGGCGCCGCGGTCCTCGCGGGCGGCGGTGCGGCCGATTTGTTCGTCCCGCTCGGTGCGCCAGGCTTCGCCACGCTCGGGTGAGAGACCGCCGGCGTTTTGCTAATCGGTCTCGCGTAGGGAGCCGCGTGCGCCGCCGCTGATCGCGCGGCGGCTTCCGCTTTGGCGACGGCGGCGCGTTCGGCCGCGAGCTTGGTCGCCGTTGCCTTTCCCTTTTCGCCCGGCGATTTCTTTTCGTGGGCGGCTTCGGCTTCACGGATCAGCCGCTCGCCTTCTTCGGGAGTCATCTGCCCGCGACGTACCATGTATTGAACGAGGTCGCGCGCGCTTTCGATGGCGAATCCCGCGATTCCGGCGGCGCCGCCAATGACGCCCTTCATCGCCGCGGAGACTTTCGTCCCTGCTTCCTGGCTGATCGCCTGAGCTCGTTCCGCCAGCTCCGCCACCGTATCGCGGACGTCCATGCGATGTCCGGGCGCGCGACGAACCGCGGGGAAAGGCGCGTTCGGATCGGAGGGTTCGCCCGGCTGCGATGGATGCGGTTTTTCCGCCATAACAGTGACGTGTCCGTGAGGATCGAGCAGGCGGGCGAGTCGATGATCCGCGAGACTGCTCGTTGTCGCGCGCGGTTAGGCGCGCTAACTTCGGCAGCCGGGGCTTAGAACGGCGGAAGTATATGATTTTGCGTTAGCTATGCAAGACAGGTTCGACCGTACTGAAAGCTGGGCCATCGTCCGCCAGCACTTCCTGTTCGATTGAACCATCTTATAGCTAGTAACACGACACTCACGCGACAGTAATGCTCTCCGGAATCAAAGTTCTGGACCTTACGCGTGTCCTCGCCGGCCCGCTTTGCACCATGCTGCTCGGGGATCTTGGGGCCGACGTCATCAAGGTCGAAAAGCCTGGATCAGGCGATGAGTCGCGGACCTGGGGCCCCCCGTTCGACGCCGAAGGCCGAAGCGCCTACTACCTCAGTATCAATAGAAACAAGCTCGGACTGGCCGCCGACCTCAACCAAGACGCTGGGCGCGAAGACGTCGAGCGGTTGCTCGCGGAAGCCGACGTCGTGGTAGACAACTTCCTCCCGGGTGTCCTCGACCGGCGCGGGCTGGGGGCGGCCGAGTGGTGTGAGCGGAGGCCGGAGCTCATTTGGTGCACGGTGACAGGGTTCGGTCCGGGTACTCGCCGGCCGGGCTACGATTTCGTGGCGCAAGCCGAAAGCGGGTGGATGGCGATCACGGGAGAACCGGACGGCGACCCGATGAAAGCGGGCGTCGCCCTGGCCGACGTGCTTGCGGGAAAGGACGCGACGATCGCCGTCCTCGCGGCGCTGGTCCGCCGCGGAATGACGGGGAAGGGCGCTCGGCTCTCGATCTCTCTCATCGATTCAGCGCGCGCCGCGCTGGTGAACGTCGCCCAGAACTCACTCGTCACGGGTCACGAGGCTCGGCGCTGGGGAAACGCGCACGCGAATTTGGTTCCTTATCAGATGTTTCGGGCGGCGGACCGGCCGATTGTCATCGCGGTGGGCAGCGACGCCCAGTGGGTCGGGTGCGCGCGCGCGCTGGGGCTCGATCGTTTTGCCGACGATCCTTCGATGTCGACCAACGCGGGTCGACTCCGGCAGCGGGAACGGATCGTCGCCGCATTCGCCGAGCAGTTGGCGACGCAGCCCGCGGCGCATTGGGGCAGGCGTCTGGACCGCGCGGGCGTGCCGAACGGAGTCGTTCGAACGGTTCTCGAGTCGCTGCGCGACACAAACGCTTCGGCGCTCACCGGCGTGTCGCCGAGCGTGCCGGGGCGAGTGAGATACCCTCCTCCCGCTCTTGGTGAACATTCCGGTATTATTCGGCGCTTCGGCTGGGATGTGTTCAAAAACGTTACACCCTTGCCGGCCGACGGCGCATCGTCGTGATACAGCCGAAGCTTGATTACAGAGTCTCGCGACTTTACCCGCGAGAATTCGTTGCAACCCTTTGTTACCCTTGCCGAGGTGCTTCGTCTTGATCACGTGGCGACCCTTCTGGAGCAGCGAAGCGGAGCTCGCGCACTGTCCGAAGCGCGGCAACCGAATTACTCTGTTGTCGTGAAGACGACGGAGGCGGTTCTGCGGGCTGATCAAACCGTCGTTGATCAGGAAAACACTGATCAACTCGTGATCCAGCGTGTTCTGGCCGGCAACCGGGACGCGTTCAAGATCCTGATCACGCGATACAGCGATCCGCTGTACCGACATGCGCTTTGCATGACGGGAAGCCCCGACGTTGCCGAAGACATCCTGCAGCTCAGCTTCATCAAAGCGTACCAACACCTCGCGGAGGTGCGCGGACGTTTCGATGCTTGGGTATTCAGGATAGTCGCGAACGGCTGCAAGGATTGGCTCAAAAACATTCGTCGGTCTCACCTGAGCTACGACGAAGACGACCAGCCTTCTGCCTATGCGACGCCCGATGAAGAGTTGGATCGGACGGAGCTGCGCAGTGATCTGGACCGCGCGTTGACGACGCTTCCCGCGTCGCTTCGCGAGGCATTCGTGATGAAGCACGTCGAAGGCCGCTCCTACGAGGAGATGGCCGACCTACTCGGTACCACAGTTGGAGCGCTTAAGATGCGCGTTCATCGTGCGCGCGAGGCACTCCAGGCACTCTTAGAGGAGAAGTACGCTTAATGATTGACGATCTCCGCTCCGACGACGGCCTCAGCGGGTTCGACGGACACTTTCACGATCGCGCGCGGCGACGCACCGAAGAGGAGCGTCCACTCGCCGATAGAGAGGTGCCGCTGGGTCATCAGGAAACCGATGCTCGTGTGCTCGCTCCGGCCGTGCACGCGTGGCTAGATGGAGAATTGCCCGAAGCAAGCGTGCGGAAGGGCGAAACCGGTCGCGACGTCGAGTTCTGGAAGCAGATCAACGTCGAGGTCGAGCGCCGTCGCCGCATGCGCACCCCGGCGTACGTCGAAGCGCGCATCATGGATGCGCTGCCCCAGACGGCCCCGGTCGTGATCACGCCATGGTACCGCCGCGAGTTCGTCGTGACGCCCAAGTTCGCGCTCACGACCGCGACCGCCATCGTCGTGGTTGCCGCCGCGGTGACGATCACCGTAATGATGATCGCGCGCTGACGGTCCAATCCGTTCCCGAACGAAAGGCCGGCCCACTCGGGCCGGCCTTTCTCTTTTGTAAGGGCCGACCTCGGACTACCGAACCCGCGTCCAGGTATGCAGTTTGCTCGGCGGGCTCATGTAGCATGCTCGCCCGAATGGCGGCTTTTCGTCCGGGTTTCGCGGGGGCTGAATGTCCCAGGAAGAGCGATTCGAGCAGTTGCTTCGCGAATTTCAGCGCGTCGGCGTCGATCCGAACGCGCTCAGTGCCGGGCTCGCCGTCAGCGAGAACGACGTCCGCCAAGTGCTGGCGGCGCTGCCGGACGGTGCGGGACCGACGGCATTTCTTCACCGCCTTCGCGTCGTCATGACGCAAGCCTCCAAGCAATAGATTCTCCGACGTGAGGTCGATCACCCGTCGAGCCGCGACACGCGCGTGGCTGGTCGCGAGCGTTTTGGCGCACGCGCTCGTGCTGGCGACACCCGCAATCGCCACGGCGCGCGCCCAGCGCGCGCCCGATTCCAGCTTCGCCGCGCTCGTCGCGCGGCTGTCCGAGAGCGCCGGCTACTTCGATTCGGACAACATCATCTCGAACGAGGAGTCGTATCTCCAAATCACGACTCAGCTCGCGAAAGTCGGCACGCACGGCGGCGTCTACGTCGGCGTCGGACCCGATCAGAACTTTTCGTACGTCGCGCTGATCCGGCCGTCGATCGCGTTCATGCTCGACATCCGGCGCGACAACCTGCTCGAGCATCTGCTCTTCAAGTCGCTGTTCGCGCTTTCGCGTAATCGAATGGAGTTCCTCTGCCGCCTGTTCGGGAAGCCCGTTCCGTCCGACGTCGACAAATGGACGGGCCGCCAGATCGGCTCCATCGTCGCGTACCTGGACCGCGCCGGGACCGATTCCGCCGCCGTCGCCGAGACGCGCCGGCTGAGCAACGAGCGGATCACGAGCTACGCCGTCCCGCTCGACTCGCACGACCGCGCGATGATCGACCGCTATCGCAGCGAATTCATCGCCGACGGTCTCGACACGCGCTACTCGAGCATCGGCCGCAACAATCGGATGGACTATCCGACGTTCCGGCAGCTCATGCTCGCCACCGACCGCACCGGCCGCGCGGCGAGCTACCTCGCCGAGGAAGAGCCGTTTCACTTCGTGCGATCGATGGAAGCGCGCGATCTGATCGTGCCCGTCGTGGGCAACGTCGCCGGCGACAGGGCAATCAAGGCGATCGGCCAGTACGCCACCGAACACCATCTCACCATCTCCGCGTTCTACCTCTCGAACGTCGAGCAATACCTCTTGGGCCGTGACGGCGGCTTCGAGGACTGGGCCCGGAACGTCGTGGCGCTGCCGCGAGACAGCGCCAGCGTGATCATTCGCAGCTATTTCGGGCGACTCGGCATGGTCCATCCCCTGTACGTGCCCGGCCCCGGAAACATCAGCACGTCGATGATCGAGACGATCGACTCGTTCGCCAAGCGCTACGCCGGCGGCGAGGTGCGCGGCTACGCGGATCTGGTGTTCGGCGGCTACGTGAAGCCATGACGCACCCGACACCGTCCGGCGGGGGTGGGGACGCGAGCGCGAGAATTCTGTCGTTGGGGGATTCGTACACGATCGGAGAGTCGGTGTCGTCGGACGACCGGTGGCCCGTCGTCCTCGCGTCGATCCTTCGCGCGCACGGCACCGATGTCGCCGATCCGCAGATCATCGCGCGCACCGCGTGGACGACACGCGATCTGGGAGCGGCGATCGACGAAGCGCGCCCGCGCGGGCCGTTCGACCTGGTCACGCTGCTCATCGGCGTGAACGACCAGTACCGCGGACGCTCTCCCGAGGAATACCGGCCGCAGTTTCGGCTGGTGCTGAGCCGCGCGATGACCCAAGCCGGAAAACGCCCCGAATCGGTCATCGTCATCTCGATCCCCGATTGGGGCGTCACTCCCTACGCCCAGGGTCGAGACCGGCGCAAAATCGCTATGGAAATCGACGCGTTCAACGCCGTCAACCACGACGAAGCCTTGGCCGCCGGAACGCACTACGCCGACATCACCGCGCTGTCTCGTCTCGCGGGCGCGAATCGGGGTCTGGTCGCCGCGGACGGACTCCACCCCTCGGCCGCGATGTACGTGCAGTGGGCCCACGCCATTTTTCCGCTGGCCGTGGAGATTCTCAGCCACCGGGACACCCCCCCCCCGCCGCCCCCGCCGGCGGCCCCGCCCCAGCGCTGAGTCTTTTCATCCGCCGCGCCGGCGCGCATGTTGTTAACAACTTCGAATTGGCGGACACATGCGGCGCGTGGCGCTGTTGATTCTGCTCGGCGGGTGCGCGAGCTCCGGCAGCACTCCCGAAGGGTACAATCCAAAACCGGCGGTCATCTACGCCGGCGATCAATCGAACGCGCGGCTGGAGGCCGAGAGGCCCCATCCGTCGACGGTGACCATCGCGGCCGATCCCGCCATCGTGTGGGCGGCCGCCAAGCAGGCGTACGCCTCGCTCGAGATTCCCCTGGGCATCGAGAATCCGACCGCCCATACGCTCGGCAATCAGAATTTCTATAAGTCCCGCACCTTGGCCGGCGAGTCGATGACGCTCTTCGTCGACTGCGGCCAGGGAATGACCGGCGCCAAGGCGGCGAGCTACCGCATCTACATGTCGCTCATCACCAACGTCTCGGGCGACGGAAAGGGCGGCACCACCGTACAGGTCACGTTCAGCGCGCTGGGGCAGGACGTGACGGAAGGAAGCACCGACCGCATCCCGTGCGGTTCAACCGGCCACCTCGAGCAGCTCGTGCTCGACAAGACCAAAGCGGGAGTGGCGCTTCGTTAGCGCGACGTTCGATAGCCCGGGCCGCGCAGCGCACGGCCGGGCGTGGCGCCGGTGTGCTTGCCGTCGCGCAGCACCTGGACGCCGTTGACCCACACGTCGCGCACGCCGACCGACAGCTGCTTCGGCTGCTCGTAGGTCGCGCGGTCGGCGATCGTCGCCGGATCGAACACGACGACGTCGGCGTACATGCCGGGCTTCAGCAATCCGCGGTCGTTGATCGACAGCCGCGTCGCGACGGCTGACGTCATTTTTCGCACGGCGTCCTCGAGCGGAATCACCTTCTCGTCGCGCACGTACTTGCCGAGGATGCGCGGGTAGTTGCCGAACGTGCGCGGGTGCACGAGCGCGCGAACGCTATCCGGGTCGGGGCCGCCGGCATCCGTTCCGATCTTCATCCACGGCTGCCGCAGCTGGAGCTTGACGTTGTCTTCGCTCATCAGAAAGTACGTCGTCTCCACGCGACTGTGCTCACTGAGGATGAGATCCATCGCCGCGTCGAGATAGTCCTCGTTCTTCAGTCGCGCGATTTCATCGAGCCGCTTGCCGATGTACTGCTGGTTCTCCGGCTTGCGCAGATTGGTGATCAACACGCCGCTCGGCGACGCGAGCTCGCAGAGGTTCTCCCACTCGCTCGTCGGATGCGCCACTTCTTCGTGGATCTTCGCGCGGATCTCGGCGCTCGCGAGGTTGTCGAACAGCTTGCCCTCGGCCGAATACGACGGCGGCAGGCACGACGAGAGACCCGTCGCGCCGGCAGTGTACGGGTACATGTTCGCTTGCACGTCGATCCCCGCGGCGCGCGCCGAATCGATCTTGGCGATCATCGGCGCTTCCTTGCTCCAGTTGCGGGTGCCGGCCGCCTTGAGATGGTAGATCTCGCCCGGCACGCCGCCGTCGCGCGAAATACGAATGACCTCGTCGACCGCCTCGAGGAGATGGTCGGCCTCGGACCGCATGTGCGAGATGTAGACACCGCCGTACGGCGACATCGCCTTCGATTCTTCGACCAGCTCCTCGGTCGTCGCGAACGTGTTGGGCGGATAGATCAGCGCGCTCGCCATGCCGAACGCGCCGTCTTCCATCGCGCGCCGCACCGCCGCGCGCATCGAGTCGAGCGTGGCGCCCGTCGCCGCGCCCATGCGCTCCGCCATCCCGTATTGCCGAATCGTGCCGGCGCCGACGAACGACCCGACGTTCTGCGAGATGCCGTGCGCCTGCATCGCGCTCAGCCATGCGTCGAACCCGTGCGGCTGCGCGAAACGCCGCTGAAGCTCGCTCGCGTCGGGCGGAAGATTCGCTGGATTCAATGGGGCGGGGGTCGAGCCCTCGCCGAGGATTCCCGTCGTGACGCCCTGCGTGATCTTGCCGAGTTGGCGGCCGTCGCCGAGCAGCAGTTGGCCGCCCGATTGATCCTGAATGTCGATGAAGCCCGGGGCCACGATCATGTTCCGCGCGTCGACGCGTGTCGCAGCGGACGCGTTGTGCAGGAGTCCGCGCGGCATGACCGCGGCGATCCGGTCGCCGCGAATTCCCACGTCGCCGTAGAACCACGCGGCGCCTGTTCCGTCGACGACGCGTCCGTTCTCGATGATGACGTCGAACCGCTCGCCCGGCACCGGGGTTGGATTCGTCGTCGGATGTGTGCACGCCGAGAGAGCCAGCGTCGCGGCTGCGGAGAGAGCGATCGCTTTCATTTTCATCGAGAGGGCTGGGGCCGCGTCAGAGCGGCAGGCGAGACAACGTGAGCGCGACGCCGTCGCGGTAGAAATCGGGGATGCGCGCTTCCTGCTTGAAGCCGTGATGCCTGAGCAGCGCCACGACGGTGCCGAGCGCGGGATCGTCGGGGAGCTCGGCCAGGAGATAGGTCGCCCCGTCGGCGCGGGCGGCGTCGGCGACGGCCTTCAGCAGCCGGTCGCCCACGTCCTCGGAATCGACGCCCGGCGCCAACACGGCGACGTGCAGCCGCATGCCGTGCGCGGTGCCGGCGATCGGACCGAACAGCGCGAGTCCGGCAACCGTTCCGTCGCGCGCGATGACGAGCGCTTTGTGCTCAGGATCATGACCGCGCTCGGCGAGTGCGAGCACTTCGATCGCGCGATCGATGTATGGCGTGACGCCCAACGCACCCATGAGAAGGGTGCGTGTTCCCTGCGAGTCCTCGGGAAGCAGCGGGCGCGGCGCGAGCGCGAAGTAGCCGGTCACGACCTCAGATCTGCAACGCGCGCCCGAGCGTCGCAAGCGCCGCTTCCTTCGTTACCTCGGACAGGGTGGGGTGCGCGTGGATCGTGACCCCGATGTCCTCCGACGACGCCCGGTACTCGAACCCGAGCACGACCTCGGCGATGAGTTCCGATGCGCTTGGTCCCACCATGTGGGCGCCGAGCAGCTCGTCGGTCTTGGCGTCGGCGACGAACTTCACGAAGCCAGCCGTTTCGCCCATCGAACGCGCGCGTCCGTTGGCCGAGAATGGGAACTTGCCGGTCCGGTAGTCGCGGCCGCTCTCTTTGACTTGCCGTTCTGTAAGGCCGACGGCGGCGATCTCGGGCCAGGTGTAGACGACGTTCGGGATCGCCTTGTAATGCATGTGCGACGGCTGCCCCGCGATGACTTCCGCCGCGACGACGCCTTCGTGCTCGGCTTTGTGGGCGAGCATGAGACCGGGGACGCAGTCACCGATCGCGTAGACGTTGGGAAGGTTCGTGTGCAGCTGATCGTCGACCAGGATTTCGCCGCGCTTGCCGACGTCGAGCCCCAGCGTTTTGACGTCGATTCCGTTCGTCGACGGCCGGCGTCCGACGGAGACGAGGACGTGATCGCCCTCGATCCGTTCACGCTTTCCGTCGCGCTCGACTTCGATGAAGGCGCCGTTTTCCGTCGCGCCGCCGTTCACGACTTTCGTGTTGGTCCGAATGTCGAGCCCCTGCTTCCGGAAGACGCGCTCGGATTCTTTGATGACGTCGTCGTCCATGCCGGGGAGGATGGTCGGCATGAGCTCGACGATGGTGACCTTCGCGCCGAGGCGGTTCCAGACGGAGCCCAGCTCGAGGCCGATCACGCCGCCGCCGACGACGACGAGGTGGTCGGGGACTTTCGGGATCGTGAGGGCGCCGACGTTCGAGAGGATCCGCGTTTCGTCGAATTTGAGGAAGGGGAGCTCGATCGGTACGGAGCCGGTGGCAATGATGACGTTCTTTGCCTGGTACGTGGCGATTTTTTCAGCGGGGGGGCCCCCCGCCGCCCCCGCGCCGGCCGACTCCACCTCAACGACATTCCCCGCCCGCAACACTCCGCGCCCCTTCGCCCACGTGATCTTGTTCTTGCGAAACAGGAACTCGACGCCGCGCGTGTTTTGCCGCACCACCTCGTCCTTGCGGCTCAGCATCGTCGCGAGGTCCAGCGTCAGGTCGCCGACCCCGATCCCGTGGGCGGCCGCCGCGTGCTTCATGAAATCGAAGTGCTCCGTCGACGTCAGCAGCGCCTTGGACGGAATGCACCCGACGTTCACGCATGTACCACCAAGCGTCTTGTCCATCTCGACGCACACGGTGGAAAGCCCGAGCTGCGCGGCCCGGATCGCGGCGGTGTATCCGCCCGGTCCACCGCCGATGATCACCACATCCGCGGGCGTCGGTCCGGCCGCGGTCGCATTCGATGACGTGCCCATGTCGATCAACTCACCAGCATCGATGCCGGATCTTCCATCAGCTCCTTCACACGCACGAGGAACTGCACCGCGTGCTGGCCCTCGATGATCCGGTGGTCGTACGAGAGCGCGACATACATCATCGGGCGAATCTCGACCTTGCCGTTGATCGCCACCGGGCGATCCTGCGTCTTGTGCAGGCCGAGGATTGCCACCTGGGGGTAGTTGATGATCGGCGTCGAGATGAGTGAGCCGAACACACCGCCGTTGGTGATCGTGAACGTGCCGCCGGTCAGGTCTTCCATCGTCAGCTTCGTGTCACGCGCGCGCTTCGCCAGTTCTCCGATCTCGCGCGACACTTCGACCATGCCCTTCCGGTCGGCGTCCTTGATGTTCGGCACGACGAGCCCCGCGTCGACCGCCACGGCGATCCCCATGTTCACGTAGTGACGGTAGACGATGGTGTCGCCGTCGACGAGCGCGTTCACGGTTGGGAATTGCTCGAGCGCGATGCACGCCGCCTTCACGAAGAACGGCATGAACGAGAGCTTCACGCCGTGTTCCTTCTCGACGCGTTCCTTCAGCCGTTCACGGAGCGAGACGACGGTCGACATGTCGATCTCGTTGAACGTCGTCAGGTGTGCGGTGGCCTGCTGCGACTGGAGAAGATTTTCCGCGATGCGCTTGCGGCGCGTCGTCATCTTCTCGCGCGTTTCGCGCTGTCCCCCTCCGGTCGCGCGTCCGTCGCCCACTCCCGGTAACACCGCGCTCGGCGCGGTCGGCCGAACGACGTCCACCTGCGGCTGTTGCATCGGCTGCGGGCGCGGCGCGGGCGGCGGCGGTTGCTCCGCGCGCTCGATCACGTCGGGCTTGCTGACGACTCCACCACGTCCCGTCCCCTGAACTGTTGAGACGTCGATGCCTCGCTCGGCGGCCACGCGTTGGGCCGCGGGCGACACCCTGACGTCCTGCGCCGCGGGTGCCTTGGGTGGAGCGGGAGCCGCGGGCGGAGGTGCTGCCTTTGGCGGGCTCGCCGACGCGGCGGAAGCCGCTGCGGGAGCCGCTGCGGGGGCCGCCTTCGCCTGCGGAGAGGGGGCCGCCGCCGCGGCCGTTGTGGGCACGGCGTTCTCATCGATCTCGGCCAGAAAATCGTCAACCTTGACCACGTCCCCCTCCGCGTGCGCGCGTTTCGTCAGCACGCCGGCCATCATCGCGGGGACTTCGACCGTGATTTTGTCCGTGTCGAGCTCGACCAACGTCTCACCGACCGCGACCGGATCGCCCTCGTTCTTCAACCAGCGCGATACCGTTGCCTCAGTGATCGATTCACCCAGCGGAGGAACTTTGATGGCGGTCATGCGGTGGACACGGGACGGTGGAACTAACTTGACGGACGGCTTCAATATAACGCCGTCTATTACCGACCCTTCTGCATGCGCGCGCTGACGATCTCGGCACACGGCGGACTCGATCGCATCGAGGTGCGCAGCGATCTCGCGCCGCCGGAGATCCAGCGGCCGGCCGACGTGCGCATTCGCGTCCGATCGGTTGGGCTCAACCACCTCGATCTCTTCGTCGTCGAGGGCCTGCCGGGCGTGACGATCAAACCGCCCTGGATTCTCGGTGGCGACGCCTACGGCGTCGTCGAGTCGGTCGGCGACGCGGTGAAGTCGGTCGTGCCTGGCGATCACGTGGTCGTGAACGCGGGCTTGAGCGATCGCACATGCGAGTACTGTCGCGCCGGCGAGCAGCCGCTGTGTCCGCGCTTTGGGTTGCTCGGCGAACATCATCCCGGGACGCTCGCCGAGCTGCTGGTGGTGCCCGACACGAACGTTCGATCGATTCCGCCGACAAGCGCGCCGGCCGAGGCGGGCGCGTTCACGCTGGCCGCGCTCACCGCGTGGCGCATGGTCGTGACTCGGGCGAGGGTGCAGCGTGGGGAGAACGTGTTGATCTGGGGCATCGGCGGCGGCGTCGCGCTGGCGGCGTTGCAGATCTGCAAGCAAATCGGGGCGCGCGTGTGGGCCGTCTCGTCGAGCGACGAGAAGCTCGAACGCGCCGCGACGCTCGGGGCCGACGAGCTGCTGAATCGCGAGCACGCCGAGGTGGGACGCACCGTTCGCGAGCGCACCGGCAAGCGCGGCATCGACGTCGTCATCGACAATGTCGGAAAGGACACGTGGTCGCAGTCGCTGTTCGCTCTCGGGCGCCGCGGGCGTCTCGTGACCTGCGGAGCTACGTCGGGGCCGATCGTCGAGACCGACGTGCGGCGCCTCTTCTGGAATCAGTGGTCGATCCTCGGGTCGACGATGGGCAACGACGACGAGTTCGACGCGGTGGTCGCGGAGTTTCGCGCCGGCCGGCTGCCGCCGGTCATCGACAGCGAGTTCTCTCTCGACGACGGGCGCGCGGCGTTCGAGCGTCTGGGCGCCCCGGCGCGCTTCGGAAAGGTCGTGGTGCACGTCTCGTGACCGACCAGTCGGCCCGCTTTGACCCGGAAGAAGAGCGCGTCCTTCGCGCGCGGTTCGCGGCCGGCGAACCTCTCGTCTGCCCACGCGACGGCGCCACGATGACGGCCCGCAAAATCGGCGGTGGGTCGTTCGGACTCGGCTACGCCCGAAGCCGCGAATGGCTGATCTGTCCTGAGTGCCGCCGGAGCGTCCTCTTCGACGTAAAACGCGGCACGCGAAACTGAGGCGTCGGCGCGCGCAAAAGGCCGCTCTCTCGCCGTGACCGGTCCACCGGTCCGACGGTCTCCCCGTCCACCCTTTCGTGACGGCCGAGTCGGCTCCCGGTAGATTGGTAGCGCCAATGCCACAACCCCAGCAACCGGACACCTCGAACCTCAGCGACCGACTCCACGGCGCGGTGAGCGACCTTCTCGGTCAAACCGTGCCCGCGATGTTCGGCGCGCTGGTGATTCTCTTCGCCGGCTATCTCCTGGCGAAGCTGCTCGAGAAGGCCGTCGAAAAAGGGCTGCGCAAGATTCGGTTGAACCAGCTGCTCGTGCGCGGCGGGGTGATCCAGGCCGTCGAGCGCTCGGGCACGCACGTGAATCCCGTGCGTGTGCTGGCGAATCTCGTTTTCTGGCTCGTGATGTTCACGGTGATCCTGCTCGCGGCGAAGGCGCTCGGGCTCGACTCGCTGGCCAACGTCGTCTCGACGCTCGTGAGCTACATCCCGAGCGTGATCGCGGCGATCGTGATCATCCTCGTCGGCATCGTGCTCGGCGGATTCGTCGGCGGTTTGATCGCGGCGTCGGCCGGCGCCGTGCACGGCGGCCGCGCGCTCGCCCGGCTCGGACGCGGGGGCGTCATCGTCCTCGCGATCTTCATGGCGCTGCAGCAGCTCGGCATCGCCACCGACATCGTCACGACTGCGTTCGCGATTCTGTTCGGCGCGATCGCGTTCGCGCTCGCTTTGGCGTTCGGGCTTGGCAACCGCGACCTCGCCGCCGAGATCACGCGCGAATGGTACGAGCGCTATCGTCGCGAGCGGGCCGAGGCGATGGCGCGCGAGCGCGAGGAGAACGCGGAAGGCGAGGCGGAAATTCGCGCCGAAGAGGCGGCGGAACGGGCCCGGAAGACGCCGCAGGTGAATCAGGCCGTGCCGCCGAACGAACCGAAGAGCTGACGCTCGGCGGTCCGTCGCTGGCGCCCCTCTCTCGACCCGCAAAACCGAGCGACGGTCCATCCGAGTAAGTCGTTGTGCTCGAACGGCTTATGGGACACGCGGCGCGTTGATTTTCGCAGGGTGTTCGGGTAGCTTTCAGAGTCTCCCGAAAAGCCCCTGACATCGCGCCGTCGCTGTTCGTTTCGACGGTCGAAACCGCCTACCGGCCCGCACGGTTTTCCATGACCGCTCCGAACAATCGCGAACGCATTCTTCCGCGCCTGATCGACGACGAGATCAAAGAGTCGTTCATCAACTACTCGATGAGCGTCATTGTATCGCGCGCGCTCCCCGACGTGCGCGACGGTCTCAAGCCGGTGCATCGGCGCGTGTTGTACTCGATGTGGGAGAACGGGCTCGTACCCGGACGTCCGTACAAGAAGTGCGCGACGGTCGTCGGCGACGTGTTGGGCAAGTATCACCCGCACGGCGACTCGTCGGTGTACGACGCGCTCGTTCGGATGGTGCAGGATTTCTCGCTGCGCTATCCGCTGATCGACGGCCAGGGCAACTTCGGCTCGGTCGAAGGCGACGGCGCGGCGGCGTACCGCTACACCGAGTCGCGCCTGATGGCGCTGGCGTTGGAGCTCGTCGCCGACATCGACAAGAACACGGTCAACTTCGGACCGACGTTCGACGACTCGGACACCGAGCCGAGCGTGCTCCCCGCGGGAATGCCGAACCTGATCGTGAACGGGTCGTCGGGGATCGCGGTCGGCATGGCGACGAACATTCCGCCGCACAACCTGCGCGAGATCGTCACCGCGATCATCCATCTCATCGACAACCCCGAGGCGACGCCGGCCGACCTTCGCAAGTTCATCAAGGGTCCCGACTTCCCGACCGGCGCCTACATCTACGGCCGCGCGGGCGTCAAGGACTACTTCGATACCGGACGCGGACGCATCGTCATGCGCGCCCGCGCGGTGATCGAGGAGAAGGAATCCTCGAACAAATCGCAGATCGTCGTCACCGAAATCCCGTATCAGGTGAACAGCGCGAAGCTCGTCGAGAACATCGCCGAGCTGGTGCGCGACAAAAAGCTCGAGGGCATCTCCGACCTTCGGAACGAGTCGAACAAGGAAGGGATGCGCATCGTCATCGAGCTGAAGCGCGACGCGATTCCGCGCGTGGTGCTGAACCAGTTGTACAAGCACACCGCGATGCAGTCGACGTTCGGCGTGATCATGCTCGCGCTGGTTCCCGACGCGCAGACGGGCAGCCTCGTGCCGAAGGTGATGCCGGTCAAGGAATGCCTCGAGCATTACATCACGCACCGCCACGAAGTCATCGTTCGCCGAACGCAGTTCGACCTCGACAAGGCACTCGAGCGCGAGCACATCCTCGAGGGGCTCAAGATCGCCGTCGACAGTATCGACGCGGTCATCAAGGTCATTCGCGGCGCGTCGGACACGCCGGTCGCCAACACGCAGCTCCAGAAGCGCTTCAAGCTCACCGAGCGTCAGGCCGAGGCGATCCTCAACATGCGCCTCGCCAAGCTCACCGGTCTCGAGATCGAGAAGCTGGACGAGGAGCTGAAGGAAGTGCGCGCCGTCATCAAGGACCTGCGCGCGCTGCTCGACTCGCGCGACAAGCGGATGAGGGTGCTCAAGGACGAGCTCACGGAGATCGCCAAGAAATTCGGCGACGAGCGACGCACCGAAATTACGAGCGACGAAGGTGAATTCACGATCGAAGATCTCATCGCCGAAGAGGAGATGGTCGTCACCATCTCGCACTCCGGCTACATCAAGCGCACCTCGGTCTCGACCTACAAGCGCCAGCGGCGGGGCGGACGCGGCAACAACGGCGCGACGCTCAAGGACGAGGACTTCATCGAGCACCTGTTCATCGCGTCGACGCACGACTACGTGCTGATCTTCACCGACGACGGGCGCTGTTTCTGGCTCAAGGTTCACGAGATCCCGCAGGCGGGACGCGCCGCCAAGGGCAAGCCGATCGTCAACATGATCAACGTGTCCCCCGACACGACGGTCTCGGCCCTCGTGACCGTGCGCGACTTCCCCGAAGATCAGTTCCTGCTCTTCGCCACCAAGCTCGGAACGGTGAAGAAGACGTCGCTGGCGCAATACTCGAATCCCCGTGCCACCGGCATCAAGGCGATCAAGATCGACGCCGGCGACGAGCTGATCGACGTCCAGGTGACCAGCGGGACGAACGACATCGTCCTCGCCACCCAGCATGGCCTGTCGATCCGGTTCCACGAGCAGGACGCCCGTGAGATGGGACGCGATACGACCGGAGTGAAAGGCATCGAGCTGGCCAAGGACGACCGGCTCATCGGTATGGTCGTCATCAAGCGCGAGGCGAACCTGCTGGTCGTCACCGAGCGAGGGATGGGCAAATGTTCGCCCATTGACGAGTACCGCGTCCAGAAACGCGGTGGCAAAGGAATTATCACCGTCCACCGCACCGACAAGACCGGCGACGCCGTCTCGATCAAAGAAGTTTTGCCGGACGACGAATTGATGCTCATCACCAAGCAGGGAATCGCCATCCGCATGCCGGTCAAGGGCATCCGGGTCGCGGGACGCAACACGCAGGGCGTTCGGCTGGTCAATCTGGATGCCGACGATCTGGTGATGGACGTCGCGCGCGTCGTCCCGGACGACGACGAGGAAGCCGGCGAGGACGCCGAGACCGCGATCATCGGCGGCTCGGACGCCGAATAACCCCGGCCCGCGAGAAGCGCGCGCATGACAGCGCGAAAAGTGCGTGGAACAACTCGTTCCACGCACTTTAGCTTTCCCCGATACAACCTCATCCGTAGCTTACACGACCCGGCGACGAATCCGTGATCACAACGCAGTTGGTCGGTCTCGACGAGATCCAGGAAGCCGCGCGAGTCCTCGCGCCGGCGATCGTGCGCACGCCGCTGCTTCGTGCCGAAGCAGTCGCAGAAAAAACCGGCGCGCCGGTGTGGGTCAAACCCGAAATGCTGCAGCGCGGCGGCGCGTTCAAGTTCCGCGGCGCGTTCAATTTCCTGTCGCAGCTCGATCCGCACGCACGCGAGCGCGGCGTCGTCGCGCCGTCGTCGGGCAACCACGCGCAAGCGGTCGCGCTGGCGGCGAAGATCTACGGCGTGCCGGCGACCGTCGTCATGCCGACGACCGTCACACCCGCGAAACGCGCCGGCGCCGAGCGACTCGGCGCGCGCGTCGTACTCGCGGGAAAGACGACGACGGATCGGCTCGAGCGGGCCAAAGAGCTCGTCGCGGAGGAAGGGATCACGCTCGTGCCGCCGTACGACCATCCGTGGATCATCGCGGGGCAGGGCACGGTCGGCCTCGAGATCGCCGAGGATCTCCACGACGTGGACACGGTGCTCGTTCCCGTCGGCGGGGGCGGATTCAGCGCCGGCGTCAGTGCCGCGATCAAGCTCACGCTGCCGAACGCGCGCGTGATCGGCGTCGAGCCGACGAGCGCGCCGAAGCTCACGCGCGCGCGTGAAGCCGGCCACCCGGTGCGCATCGAGCACACCGGCGGCCTCGCTGACGGACTGCTCTCGATCCAGATCGGCACGCTGACGTTCGCGCACCATGAGCGCTTTCTCGACGACGTCGTCACGATCGACGACTCGGCGCTGCGCGGCGCGATGCGGCTGCTGATCGACCGATTGAAGCTCGTCGTCGAGCCGAGCGGCGCCATCACGGTGGCGGCACTGCTCGAGGGAAAGGTCAAGCCGCGAGGCGGTGGCGCGACGGTCGCCGTCTTGAGCGGCGGCAACATCGAGTGGGAAGGACTGCGTGAGCTCCTCGGGTGATACGCCCCCCCCCGTTCACGCCACGCCGAAAGGCTCGCGCGTCGTCGTCGCCGAGCGTGATCCGGTCGTTGCCGGCACGATCTCGTGGCTGCTTCGCGAGCATGGGTTCTCCGTCTCGACGGCCACCGATCGCGCCGAACTGTTCAAGCTGATCGAAGACGCCGCGCCCGATCTCATCGTTCTCGACGGGAGCGTGGCGCAGCGCGACGTCGGCGTGTTGTCCGACCTCCGCGCCGACGAACGATGCAACGACGTGCGTGTCGTCGTCACGACGCCATGGCCCGCCGCCAACGCCGACGAAGGACTTCCGCTCGGCGCCGACGATTGGGTGAGCAAGCCGCTCCGCGTCCCCGAATTGCTCGGCCGCGTTCGGACGCAGCTGCGAGCAAGCGACCAGCTTCGCGCGGCGCGCTCGGCGCTACAGGACACGACCATCGAGTTGGAGCGTGTCCGTGAAGACGCGGCCAACAATCGCCGTCTCGTCGAGATCCTCCACGAGATCACCGGCGAGCTCGCGGCGTCGGAGATCTACCGCGTCCTCGCGCGCCGCATCGCGCGCGCGCTCGGACTGCCCCGTTGCGTGATTCTCCTGGCGCGTCCGAATGAAGCGACCGGGATGCTCGCCGCGGCGCAGGGCGAAACGGTTCAAGGTCCCGAGGTTCGGCTCGAGCTCTACCCGGAGGTGGCGACCGCGATCTCCTCGGGAAGATCGCTGCTGATCGAGGATGGACGCGGCCACCCGCTCTTCCAAAAGCTCGCCGGCGTGCCGGGCGCCAGCCGTGAAGGCACGCGCGCCGAGATCCGGTCGTCGGCCGCCGTTCCGTTCGCGATTGACCGCTGGCGTTCGGGCGCACTGCTTCTGCGGACGCTGCGCGAAGAGCGCGCGCTCAACGCGGAAGACGTTTCGTTCGTCGAGGCGGTCATCCGCGCCGCCGTCGCGGTCATCCGCCGCGCGCAGGCGCTCGAGACTACACGGGCCGAGAATCGTCGGCTCGAGGCGCTCGCGACGACGGATCCGCTGACGCGCATGCTCAACCGACGTGCGCTCCTCGATCGCCTCACCGCCGAATGCGACCGCGCCCGCCGCTATGATTCGTCGCTCGCGCTCTTGCTGGTCGACATCGACCACTTCAAGGAAATCAACGACACCGCGGGGCACCTCGCCGGCGACAGCGTGCTGCGCCAGTTGGGCGCGCTGCTCGCCGACGCGATGCGCAAGGTCGACGTGCTCGCCCGGTACGGCGGTGAGGAGTTCGTGGCGATGCTTCCGGAGACGTCGATGGACGGCGCGGCCGTGTTCGCCGAGCGTTTGCGGGAACGAATCGCGGCCCAGGTGTTCGACATCGGGGGGCAGCGGTCGGTGCGGCTCACGGTGAGCATCGGGCTGGCTACGTTTCCCTCGTCCGGAGTGGCGTCGACCGACGACCTGTTCGCGCGGGCCGACGAAGCGCTCTATCGCGCGAAATCAGGCGGGAGGAACCAAGTCAGAACGTGAAGAAGCGCTGTCCGAACTGCGGCCGCGAATACGGCGACGAAGCGAACTTCTGCACGCGCGATGGGACGCGGCTCGTCGTGCCGACGCCGGCGACGCCGGAGCTCGTCGGCCTGATCCTCGACGACCGCTACGAGGTCCAGCGCAAGCTCGGCGAAGGCGGGATGGGCCTCGTCTATCTCGCGGCCGACAAGACGACCGGCGAGACCGTCGCGATCAAGGTTCTGACGCGGGGCTTGGGCCGCGACCCCAAAGCGATGGTGCGCCTGCGCCGCGAAGCGGCGTACGGCATGCGCCTCGCCCACCCGAACATCTGCCACATTATCAGGCTTGGTCAGACTCAGGACGGCGCGACTTATATCGTTATGCCATACGTCGACGGGGAAGTACTGGTTGAGCGGACGCACCGGCTCGGGCAGATTCCGCTCGACGAAGCCGTTCGGCTCGTGAACGACATGGCCGCCGGTCTCCAAGCGGCGCACGACAACGGCATCGTGCACCGCGACCTCAAGCCCGAGAACGTGATGGTGCGCACCGGCAACGGCGGTGTACACGCGGTCGTGATGGATTTCGGTTTGGCGAAAGCGCACACCGCCGGTAAAGAGCTCGAGAAGCTCACCGCGACCGGTATCGTGCTTGGCACGCCCGAGTTCATGAGCCCGGAGCAACTCCGCGGCAAGGAGCTCGACCGCCGGTCCGACGTCTACGCGCTCGGACTCGTCGCGTACGAGATGCTCACCGGCAAGCTGCCCTTCGAGGGCCGAACGCAGCAAGCGCTGATGATCGCGCGGCTCAAGCAGGATCCCACGCCGCTCTACGAGTCGCGCCCCGATCTCAAGTTTCCCCGCCAGGTGAACATCGTGCTCGACAAGGCGATGCGCCGAGAGCCGGCGGAGCGTTACCAGACGGCGGTCGATTTCGCGAAGGCGTTCGCCGCGGCGGCGAGCGAACCCCGATGAGGCGCGCCGGCGAATGATGACTCGGGCGAAGCTCGTGGGCGCGTTCGCCGCGGCGATCTGCGGCGGCGCCGCCACGCGAGCGGCGTCTGCGCAAACCGCCGCGTACCGCCCAGGATTTCACGTTCGCCACTACGACATCACGCTCGACGTCCCCGATTCGGGCGCGAAGATCCACGCGGATGCTACGCTCACCATTGAGCGCACGGCGCCGCGCGACACGCTCGTCTTGGACCTGCTCGATCTCACCGTCGCTCGCGTCGTCGTGAATGGCCGCGGCGCGGTCTTTCGCCAGACGGCGGAGTCAGTCGTCGTCGTGTTGCCGAACGCGAAAGTCGGAGACACGACGCTCGTCGAGGTCGAGTACGGCGGGGCCGTGACCGACGGACTCATCGCGCGGCACGACAGCGCGGGACGGTGGACGTATTTCGGCGACAACTGGCCGAACCGCGCGCGGCATTGGATTCCGAGCCTCGATCATCCGAGCGACAAAGCCACCGTCACGTGGCGCGTGCGCGTTTCTCCCCGCCAGAACGTCGTCGCGAACGGCGCGTTGGTGTCGACGCGGCCGCTGGCCGACGCTCGTGACGGCCAGCGCACGGAGTGGGTATGGCGCGAGTCGCAGCCCATTCCGGTCTACCTGATGGTGATCGCCGCGGCGCCGCTCGATCGGTACGACTTGGGCCAGACGGCGTGTGGATTGGGTTTCGACAAAAAGTGCGTTCCACAGTTCGTGTACACCGCGCCCGAGCAGAGCAAGACGATGCCAGGCCCGTTCGCGCGCGCCGGCGACATCGTCGCGTTGTTCTCGCGGCTCGTCGGTCCGTTCCCGTACGAGAAGCTCGCCCACTTGCAATCGTCGACGCGCTACGGCGGCATGGAGAACGCGAGCGAGATCTTCTACGCGGACGGTGCCTTTCGCCGCGGCACGATGAACGACGAGCTCATCGCGCACGAGACCGCGCACCAGTGGTTCGGCGACGCCGTGACCGAACGACGGTGGCCGGACGTTTGGCTCTCCGAAGGATTCGCGACCTACTTCTCGGCGCTCTGGGTGCGTGAAGCGCGCGGCGACTCGGCGTTCCGCACGCGCATGCGCGCCATTCGGACCACCGTGCTGCGGGATTCGGTGTCCGTGACGCGACGCCCCGTGATCGACACGATCGAGACCGCGCTCATTCAGCTGCTGAATCGCAACAGCTACGAAAAGGGCGGCTTCGTCCTGCACATGCTTCGCTCGCAGCTCGGCGACTCGGCGTTCTTCCGTGCGCTGCGCGCTTATTACGCCGACCATCGAAACTCGACGGCGCTTACGGCCGACTTGCAGGCGGCGATGGAGACCGCGTCGGGGCAGAAGCTCGACTGGTTCTTCGACCAGTGGCTGCGCCGCCCAGGCTACCCGGAGATCGACGCGCGCTGGCGATACGACACGCAGACGCACGAAGCCGTGATCGACGTGCGGCAAGCGTCTCGCTTCGGCGCGTACCGGGTGCCGCTCCTCATCGGCGTCGTGGACTCCCTGGGCGGCGAGCACCGGGCAATGCTCCCACTTCCGGCGGATACCGAGGTACATTCGATCCGCATCGGCTCACCGACGACGCCGTCGGCGGTGCTGCTGGATCCGAACGTCACGCTCCTCGCCTCCATGCGAGTCACCCCATCCTCGCAGCGCTGATCGACGTCGCACGAGCGCGTCAAGCGCGCGCGATCGCGTCGCTCTTCCTGCCGCTCTGCGCGGCGCCGCCGCTCGGCGCGCAGGTGCTGCGCGTGCCCGATTCGCTGCTCGCGGCGGGCAACTTGGCTCGGGCTGAATCGGCATACTATGCCGCCACGCGAGCGCGGCCGCGCGATCCGGTCGCCCGTTGGGCACTCGGTCGCTTTCTCGTCCAGCGCGGCGCGACGAGAGTCGGAGCGACGCTGCTCGAAGAGTCGCTGCAATTCGGCGGCGACCCGGTCCTCGTCGGCCGAGAGCTCGCGCGCGCCTATCTGACGGCCGGCGAGTTCGCGCCGCTCGCCGCGCTGCCGGCCGCCTCGCCTGCCCAGCGTGAGCGTGCGCGCTGGTTGACCGCGCACGAGCCTCGGATCATCGCGCCGGACTCGGTCATCGCGATGCCGCTCGCGCGTAGCGACGACTCGACCACGCTCGGCGGCATCGCGGCGCGCGTCAACGGCGTTGCGCTCGTCCTGTCGCTCAGTTCCCAGGCGCAGGGGATCGTCGTGTCGCGCGCGGCCATGGGAGATCGACGCCTTCGAACGTTCGCGGGCGGGGCCGACTCCACCGTCAATGCGGACCTGCTCGCCGTGGCGGACAGCGTGAGCATCGGCCGCCTGACGATGCTCAATCAGCCGGTCACGCTGGCGACCCTGCCGCCGGGAGCCCAGGGTTTGATCGGACTGTCGGCGCTCGGCCGTTTCGCGGCGGCGCTGGACGCCAAGACAGCGGTTCTCTCGCTCCGGGCAGACGGTACTGCGCGAGGAGATTCGCCCGGCGAACGGTTGCCGACCCTCGACCAGCCGATCGGCGTATCGGTGCTGGTTGCGGGCGCCTGGATCGGCTCGCCGGTCGACGTGGCGCGGCTGCTGCGAAATCGAGGTTGGGTGTTCGACGCCAAGCGGGGAACGCTGATCGTCGAGCGGTAGGGGCGCGTTAGCTTTCTGTCCCTCCCCCCCCAATCCCGATTCAAACGGAGCTTTCCTCGACGATGCGAATGCTCGTGCTGGGCGCAGGGCTACAGGGTTCGGCCTGCGCGTACGACCTGCTTCAGGATCCCGACGTCAAAGAGGTTCGCCTCGCAGACCACCACACCGGGCATTTGCCTGAGTTTCTCGCGCCCTTTTCGGGACCGCGGCTTCTCCCGACGACGCTCGACGTACGTGACCACGCAGCCGTTATCGGCGCGATGCGACAGTGCGACGCGGTAATGAGCGCGATTCCCTACTACTTCAACTACGACATGGCGCGCCTCGCGGTCGAGGCCGGTGTGCATTTCTGCGATCTGGGCGGCAACACCGAGATCGTGTTCAAGCAAAAAGAGCTCGACACCTACGCCAAGGAAAAGCGCGTCACCGTCGTCCCCGACTGCGGTCTCGCCCCGGGGATGGTGAACATCCTGGCGCAGCACGGCATCGAGCAGCTCGACCACGTGGACTCGGTGAAGATCTTCGTCGGCGGGCTTCCCCAGCATCCGGAGCCGCCGCTCAACTACATGCTCGTGTACTCCCTCGAGGGAGCGCTCGACTACTACACGACGCTCTCCTGGGTGCTGCGGAACGGCAAGCGCACGCAGGTGAAGGCGCTCTCGGAGCGCGAGCCGGTGAGGTTCGATCAGGTCGGCGAGCTCGAGGCCTTTCACACGGCCGGCGGACTGTCGACGATGGCCTTCCGGTACGAGGGGAAGATCCCCGCGATGGAGTACAAGACGCTCCGCTACCCCGGACACGCGCAGATCATGGAGAACATCCGCTCGCTCGGGCTGCTCGACACCGAGCCGGTGGAGGTGAAAGGCGTACGGATCTCCCCGCGCGATGCGTTTATCGCCGTCGTCCAGCCGAAGCTCACCAAGCCGAAGGGGCACGACCTCGTCGCATTACGAGTCGTGGTGAGCGGCTCCAACAATGGCACGAAGGCGAGCAAGTCGTTCGAGCTCGTCGATCGCTACGACGAGAAGCGCGGCGTGAGCGCGATGATGCGCACCACGGGCTACTCGCTGTCGATCACGGGATTGATGCAGGTGCGCGGACAGATCACGCCTCCCGGCGTGTGCACGCCCGACGAATGCGTCCCCGCGACGACCTACATCAGCGAGCTACGAAAGCGCGGAGTCGAGATCAAGGAGTCCTGACCGGTCACGGGTGTACCGGCCAAGCGGCCCACCGGCCTACTTCCTCACGAACTCCGCCATCGTCGCGCCGATCTGGTCCATCGCCGTCTTCGCGTTCCAGCGATCGGCGCCGTTGTAGATCAGCGAGAAGGCCAGCACCTCGCCGTTCTTGGCCGTCACGAAACCGCCAAGCGCGGCGACGGTGTTCGTCGTGCCGGTTTTCGCGTGGAGGTTTCCTCGCGCCGGCGTCCCGCGCGCGCGCCGCTTGAGCGTGCCCGACTCGCCGTCGACGGGCAGCGCCGCGTGGAACACGGGGCCCCAATCCGCGCGGTGCGCGTACGAGAGAAGGTCGACCATCGAGCGCGGCGTGACGTGGTCGAGTAGCGAGAGGCCGCTGCCGTCCGACACGTCCACCACCGATCCGTTGATCCCGACCTTTCGCGTCATGAACTCGCGAAGATTCGTGAGCCCCGTCTCGGCTGAGCCGGGCTGATTCGTCGCCGAGTGCGCCGCGGCGCGGAAAAGAAGCTCGGCGACCACGTTGATGCTCTCGCGGTCCATCTCGCCGATGATCTGGCCGAGCGGCGGAGAGGCGATCGCCGCGACCTCGACGGCGCCGTCGGGCGTGGCGCCCAACCGAGTCTGTCCGTCGACGGTGATTCCCTGCTTCCGAAGCGACGCGCGCAGCGCGCCGACCACGAAGAGCGGCGGATTGTCCACGACGAGCGAGTATTTGAGCGGGCCGGAACGCGAGCCGATCGTTCCGCGCACGCTGATCGATCCGTCGTTCTGCCGCACGGCGCTGATCCGTCCGCCGCTGCCGCCCACCACGCGAACGTTGTTCTCGACGGGGATCGTCGTGGTCGCCGGCTCGAGGGTCACGACGGCCTTGCCGCCGCTCGGTTCCACGGCGACCCACACGAGATTCTCGTTCAGCGAAAGCGCCGACACGCGCGCAGCGTACGACGCGCCGAGGTAACTGGTCTTCCATCCTTCGGGAACGAGTTTGTCGTCGAACGCGGTCGCGTCGCCGACGAGATCGCCGCGGATGTGCTTGATGCCGGCCGACGCGATCTCGGCCGCGAGCGCGTCCATCGGATTCTGGTCGTGCCAGAAGCGTGTGCTGAGCGACGGATCGCCGACGCCGCGCAGGTACAGGTTTCCGCCGACCGAGCCATCGCTCTCGACGGGCGCGTCGCGAAGCACCGGCGTCTTGAAGCGGAAGTCGGGTCCGAACCGGTCGAGCGCGACCGCCGACGTGTACATCTTGAGCGTCGACGCCGGCTGAAGCATCGCATCGGCGTTCTGCGAGAAGAGCGTGTCGCCTTTCGTGAGCGACACGATGATCGCTCCCCACGTGCCGCCGCGAGTGTGGCTGGCCAGCGAATTGGCGACGGCGGAGGCCAACTGGTCGCTGCCGACGGTCGCCGTCCACGCCGGCTTCGAGGGCTTTTTCGCGGATGGCTTCGCCGCTCGCTTCGACTTCTTGGTCGACGGCGCCGCCGTGATGGCGGCGAACGACGACGATCCCACCGATCCGGTCTGCGCTTCCGCGGCGTACGGCAGGCCCGCGGCGACTACGGCAGCCGCGAGCACGATTCGCTTCACCAATTGCATCGACACGCCGCCGGAGATCGAGAGTCGGGCATTAGACCTTGAAGAAGATTTGCTTTCGGTAGAGCACGTAGAGCAGCGCGTAAAACATCAGGACGAACGTGATCGCGAAAGCCAACGACGCATTCACCGGCGAGAGCCAAGAGGCGAACGCCACTTGGTAGATCGCCGTCTCGAGCGGCACCGACTTGCCCTGGTAGTTCACGTAGATCACTGAATAGATGAAGCGTGCCACCAGGGCGGACCCGGCGAACGCCACCATCGGATTCATGCCGTATATGACGAACGGTTTCGTCCATCGCTTCAGGCCATTCACATCGACGAGCCACATGATCGTGGCGAGCGAAACGCAGGCCATGCCGGCGGTGAACACTACGTAGGAACTGGTCCAGATGCTCTTATTGATCGCGAAGACCCAGTTCCAGACGAGCCCGACCATCATCCCGAGCGCGCCGGCGCCGAAGAGTCCGTTGAGCCGGTCCACTAGCGGCCGCTTCGTCCCGATCCACTGTCCCGCCAGGTTGCCGAGCATCGCGGTCGCGATCGCCGGGAGAGTGGAGAGAATTCCCTCCGGGTCCCAGGTCAGGCTGTTCACCCACGTGTGATTGCCGAGCCCGAATCGAGACCAGTCGAGGAAGAAGCGGTCCCACCACGCCGCCATCGTCCGCGGCCCGTCGTTGAGCGTGAGATAGCCCATCACGCCGCTGTCCGGTACCGGGATGAGAGTCATCACCGCCCAGTAACCGAACAGGAGCACGCCGATCGTGATGATCTGCCGCTTCACCGTTCGGTTCTGCGTGAGCAGCGCGCCCACCATGTACGCCAACCCGATGCGCTGCAGCACGCCCATGATTCGCCAGTGGTACAGGCGGTCGACGACGCGCTGCAGGAACGTCGGGTCGGCGATGCCGTCGACCTGACCCCACGTAAAGAACGGGGAACCGTTGATCAGGAAGCCGATCAGAAAGATGAGTAGGCCGCGCCGAATGATTTGGCGGCGGATCGCCGCATCGTCGTCGCCGCGCACCCGTCGCGATGTCAGCGAGAGGTGCGTCGTGACGCCGACGATGAACAGGAAGAACGGGAAGATGAGATCGGTCGGCGTCCAGCCGTTCCACGCCGCATGCTCGAGCGGCGGATAGATCGCGCTCCACGTGCCGGGGTCGTTCACGAGGAGCATCCCCGCGATGGTAAGACCGCGGAACACGTCGAGCGACAGCAGCCGCTCGCGAGCCGCCTTCGCCGTCCGGGACTTCTCGGGTGCGCGCGCGCTCTGCCCTCCGGGCGGCTCTTGGGAAGCCGGACGGTTATCGCGCTCGGACGTGGTTTTTGTGGATGGGGGCGGCTGAACGGTCGTGGCCACGTGCACCGTCCTGTTGGAAGGAATGCGAAGCGAGCCGCCAGGCGCGTGAGCGCGTGAGACCCATCACTACAGACTAGTATCCTACCACCGAGGTATCGGGAAAGAGCCCTTCATAGCCTCGGATTCTAGCGAATCAGGCCGTGTGCCAGTCGACCTGCGCTCCCGCCCGACTCTCCACACCATCTCGCTGCTGCCAGCGGAAAAACACCACCGAGATGACGGAGTAGAAGAAGAGTCCCCCTGGGATCCACATGATGAGCCCGCCGATCATTTGGTCGCTCATCGGTGTGATCCCCCAGACGCGCGGCGCGGACGCGTAGAGCGGATACAGCACCGAATCGGCGTAGGCGATGTACACCGACACGATCGCCATTGGGATGCTCATCAGGAACAGGTAGAGCATCTGGCCGGGGTAACTGAGCCGCGGCAGCTCCGGTAGCGGGCTGAGAACCGGCCACCACATTATCACGGACGCCGCCAGAAACATCAAATGCTGGAAGATGTGCACCGGGTGGTGCGCCAGCGCGTAGTTGTAGAGCGGTGGCAGGTGCCATCCGGCGAGGACGACGTTGAAGAGCGCGAAGCAGCGGGTGGGTTTGGTGAGCCATCGCGCCGCGGCGCCGACGCCGCGGACTCCGAGGGCCGGGCGGAGCATCTCGCCGGTCACGCCCATCAGCATCAACGGCGCGACGACCAGCGCGAGCATCAGATGCTGCACCATGTGCGCGCTGAACAGATACGAATCGCTCAGGTCGTGCAGCCAGCCGTTCAGCGAAAAGAACATCACGGCGAGCGCGCCGTGAAAAGCCAGTCGGCGCGGCTGCTGCATGGAGCCGGGCGATACGTAGCGGCGCGCGGCCCATTCGTAGACGATCGCCAACCCGGCGATGCCGACGACCGTGCTCGGGTGCACCGAGAAGCTCTTGAGAGAAAGCCGCGCCCCGACGTGAAGGAGCGCGGCTATCGGGAAAGACATCGTCATCCGACCATCGTCCTGCCTCGGGGGGGGGCTTACTTGCCCGAGAACTTCGCGAAGAGGAAGAGCAGCGAAATGAGCGTGGCCATCGCGATCGTCAGCGGGCCGGTGAACAGCGCGCGGAAAATCTTGTGGTCGTACTTGAGGTGCATGTAGAACATCACGACGATCGTGAACTTGGCGACCGACATGATGAGCAGCGTGGGGACGAACAGCGGCGTCTTCGAGAACGGCGTGTAGTAGACCCACACCTCGGCGATCGTGATGACCGTGAGGATGAGCGCTACCCACTTGTATTCCTTCCACGTCGGGTGCTCGTGCACCTCGCCCATCGCGTGGACGTCGACGTCGGCGTTGGTGTGGGTGAACGTGTCGTCGTTGGACATGTGAATCTCCGGCGCGCCCTATTTGATGAGATAGACGAGAGTGAAGATCGCGATCCAGACGACGTCGACGAAGTGCCAATACAGCGCCGAGATGTCGACGAGGAGCGCGTCCTTCGGTCCGAGCCCGCGCCTGACGTCGATCGCGAACAGCGTGAGCAGCCACAGCACGCCGGCCGTCACGTGCGCGCCGTGGAAACCGGTGAGCGTGAAGAACGACGAGCCGAACAAGTTGGTGCGGATCGTCAGCCCTTCGTGCACGAACGACGTGAACTCGAACGCCTGGTAGCCGAGGAACGTGGCGCCGGCGATGGCGGTGGCCATCAGCCAGAACTTGGACGATCCGCGGATGCCCGAGTAGCCCGGTTTGCCCTTGTTCTCCACGGCCTCGAGCGCGAGCACCATGAACAGCGACGACATGAGCAGCACGAACGTCGACTGCGAGGTCACCGGGATGTTGAGGATCGCGTTCAGATGCGTCGCGCAGCGCGGCGGATCGCACGCCTCGTGCGGGAACGGCCCGACGATGCTGCGGCCCTTGTAGATCAGGTACGTCGAGATGAGCGACGCGAACAGCATGCACTCGGATCCGATGAACGCCCAGATCGCGATCTTGCGGTGATCGAGCCCGGTGCTGGTCGGCGGATGCGCGTGAGTAGCGACGGCAGTGGCCATGTGTGAGTTCAGGTCGAATCGGCGGCGCGGCGGAAGCGCGTCACGCGTGATGGGGTTCGAGGGGAGCGGTCAGCCACGAGTAGAGGAACGCGGTCATCGTGGAGGCGCACACGATCACGCCGATGATCGCTTCCCGCGTCATGTTCTCGTGGATCAGCACGAGGCTGCCGAACATCAACGTCATGAAGAGCGCGACGAAGAGCGGCTTGATCGTCGGGTAGGGAATCGGAATCCCCAGCTCTTCGGCCGTCTTGAGCGAGACCTTCGTCGACGCCTGCTTGGCGTTCGGATTGACGCCGCCTTCCGGCGTTCCGGCGCTCATGTGGTCGTGCATCGACCCCACACGTCGGCCGGCCACCTCGATGTCGCTGCGTTCGTCGCCGTGCCGGCTGTGCGGCACCTCGGCGACGAGCCCGGGCGCCTTGACGTCCCACAGCGGATAGCGCGACGTCACGGTCGGGATCGTGGCGAAGTTGTATTCCGGCGGCGGCGACGGGATCGACCACTCGAGCGTGCCACCGCCCCACGGATCGTTCCCGGCGAGCTCGCCGCTCTTGCGGCTCTTGAGGATGTTATAAACGCCGATGAGCGCCGCGGCCAGCTGGATGAACGCGCCGATCGTGGCCAACAGGTTGAAAATTTCCCAACCCTGTCCGGCGTCGTAGCGATAGATGCGCCGCGGCATCCCGTACAGACCCGACCAGTGCATTGGCATGAACGTCAGGTTGACGCCGATGAACGTCAGCCAGAACTGCCAGTTGCCGATCTTCTCGCTCATCATCCGGCCGGTGATCTTCGGGAAGTAGTAGTAGATCCCGCCCGAGAGACCCATCATCGAACCGGCGACGAGCACGTAGTGGAAGTGCGCGACGATGAAGTAGGTGTCGGTCTGCTGCAGGTCGGCCGGCGGCGACGCGTGCATCACGCCCGAGATCCCGCCGATCACGAACAAGCCGACCAGCGAGATCGCGTACTTCATCGCCACCGTGAAGCGCAGGTTGCCGCCCCACATCGTGAAGATCCAGTTGAAGATCTTCACGCCCGTCGGAATGGCGATCAGCATGGTCGTAATCGCGAACACGGAATCCGGGATCGGACCCATGCCGACCGCGAACATATGGTGCGCCCACACGCCGAAGCCGAGGAACGCGATCAGGATTCCGGAATACACCATGACCGGATACCCAAAGATCGGCTTGCGGCTGAACGTCGGCAGGATCTCGGACACCAGACCGAACGCCGGCAGGATCAGGATGTAGACCTCCGGATGCCCGAAGATCCAGAACAGGTGCTGCCAGAGGAGCGGGTCGGCGCCCGCCTGCATCGTGTAGAAGTTCGTCCCGAAGAACCGGTCGAACTGCAGGAAGACGAGCGCGATCGTGATGACGGGGAACGCCAGCACGAGCAGGAACTGCACGACGAACGCCATCCACGTGAACATCGGCATGCGCATCAGGTTCATTCCCGGCGCGCGCATGTTGATGATCGTCGTGATGAAGTTGAACGCCGCGGCGAGCGACGACACGCCGAGGATCTGGAGGCCGAGCATCCAGAAGTCGATGTTCAGGCCGGGCGAGTACGCCATCGTCGTGAGCGGCGCGTAGCCGAACCAGCCGCCGTTCGGCGCCATGCCGAACAGCCACGACGAATTCATGAACAACGAGCCGAACAGGTACACCCAGTAGCTGAACGCGTTGAGCCGCGGAAACGCGACGTCGCGCGCGCCGATCTGCAGCGGGATCAGGAAGTTGAAGAACGCCGCCGACAGCGGCATGACGACGAGGAAGATCATCGTCGTGCCGTGCATCGTGAACAGCTGGTTGAACGTCTCGGCCGACACCGCCGTGCCGTTCGGTCCCTTCAGCTGCCAGCGCATGATCAACGCTTCGAGGCCGCCGACGCCGAACCAGGCGAGCGCGGTGTACATGTAAAGCGCGCCGATCCGCTTGTGATCGACGGTGGTGAGCCAGCTCCAGAGACCGCTCTTCGACGCCTCTCCGGCGTGAGCGTAGGCTGGGCTGACGGCGGCGGTTGCCATTTCCTCTATGCCTCCGAGTTCCGCGTTCGTTATTTCAGAGTTTGGAGATACGCGACGATGTCGGCGATCTGCTGGTCGCTCAGCTTGACCAGCGACATCGTCTTCATCCGCGGGTCATACTGGCCCGCCCCGAGCACCGGCATGATCGAGCCCGGCTTCATCGCTTCGGCGTTCTTGATCCACCGCGCGAGGTGCTGCGGGTCGTTCGGATAGAGTCCCGCGGCGATCGTCGTCCGAGTCGCGATGTGAGTGAGGTTCGGACCGATCACGCCGACCATCGACGGCACGCCATTGATCATGTGGCAACCGAGGCACGTGCCGGCGCCGACCATCAGCTTCGCGCCGTTCGCCGCGTCACCTTTGCCGAGCAGATTGTCGTCGAACGTGAGACCGGCGGGGATCGGCGTCTGCGGCACCCCCTCCGGCGGAATCTGCTCGCGCGGGAACGAGATGAACCCCGCCTGGAGCACTTGCGTCGGCGCCGTGGGCTGCGGGGCGGCGGCATTGGCCGTTGCCGCATTCGCGGAGGGCGCGCCGGCGGCTGCCTTGGTCGCTGGCGGAGTCGCGCCCGGCGCCGGCGTGGCCGGAATCGTCGGAGCGGGAGGCTGCGAGCCGGCTGCCGGCTCCGCTTGATGCTTCGCCCAGCTGTCGAAATCGGCAGGGTTCACCACGAACGCCTTGAACCGCATGTTCGCGTGGCTCGCGCCGCAATACTCGACGCACGCGCCGTTGAACGCGGCGGCGGCCGTCGAATCGGGCGTGTACCACAGGTAGTTCGTGTGATCGGTGACCGCGTGCGCCACGACCGGCATCACGTCGCGCTTTCCGGAGAGCGCCGGCACCCAGAACGAGTGGATGACGTCCGCGGATCGCAGGCTGAAATTGACCGTCCGCCCGAGCGGCAGATACACCTCGTTCGCCGTGACGACGTTGTACTGCGGATACCGGAACTCCCACCACCACTGGTGGCCGATGACCTCGACCTGGAGCGCGTCGGACCGAGCCGGCGCCTGCGTCTTGAAGATCGTCGTTATCGTCGGAATGCCGATGATCACCAGGATCAGGAGCGGGACGACGGTCCAGGTGATTTCCAGCGCCGTGTTGCCGTGCACGTGTTCCGGCTCGGCCTGACCCGGACGCTTGCGATACTTGACGAGGGTGTAGACGAGAATCGCTTCGACGAGGACGAAGACGATGCTCCCGGCCCAGATCAGAATTCTGAAAAGGAAATCGACGTCCCGATTGACGTCCGTCCGCTGATGAAAGATCGAATCGGGATGGTTCTGGCCACACGCGGCGAACAACGCCACGAGGCCGACCGTCAGCGCGGCCGCACCCGCTTTGCGGATGCCCGGCCGGCGCAGGCGGGCAAGAAAAGGCATGTCGTGTCCTTGTACCGGCGTTCTGAGCTCGCCGCCCGACCAGCGGCAACGCGCTCGATCGAAATTGTTTGGGTGGAGCAAGCGGGAACCTACCGGCTCGCAGGGGTCAAATCAAGCGAGTAAATGCCCGACTAGACGCTGATTGCACAGCAGGTTACGCGTCGCGCGCGCGCTCTAGTGCGCCCTCTCCGGCCCCGCGTCGTCAGGCTTGTCGCCGTCCTTCACCTGATGCCGTTCCTTCGTCTGCGTCATGGCGATCTCGAGCGCTTGTTTGATCTGCGCCACGCCTTCGCGCAGCGCGCGCACGCGCTGGTTCTCGCTGGATCCGCGGCTCGCCGCCAAATTCAGCGACGTCACTTGCTCCGACACCATGCCGAACTGGGCCTTCAAGTTCGCGGCGAGCGTCGGCAGCTGACGCCGAATGTTCATCGAAAAGACCGATGCCGGCTGATTGCGCTTCACCGCGATCGCGTACTGCTCGACGATGCCGTGGATCCGCTGCACGTGCAGCAGCGCTTCGTCGAGCGTTTTCATCTTGATGAGCCCAGCGGAGTCGAGGCGAAGGCCGGCCATCCGATACTCTCGCTCGGCTAGAGACGGCCGCCGGTCATCGACTCGGGGTCGAGCACCCGGTCGAGTTGCTCGCGGGTGAGCAGGCCGCGCGACATGACGACGTCGTACACCCCTCGGCCGGACTCCAAAGCCTCTTTGGCGACGGCCGACGCCTGCTCGTAGCCGATCGCCGGCAGGAGCGCCGTCACGATTCCTATGGAATGCTCGACGAACTGGCGCATGCGCGCCGGATTCGCCGTGATCCCCGTGACGCAACGCTCGCGCAGAACCGTGCACGCGTTCTTCATCGTCTCGATGCTGCGCAGCAGGCGATACGCGATCACCGGCTCGAATACGTTGAGTTGCAGTTGTCCGGCCTCAGCCGCGAGCGTCACGGTGACGTCGCCGCCGATCACGTCGAAGCACACTTGGTTCACGACCTCGGGGATCACCGGGTTCACTTTTCCCGGCATGATCGACGATCCCGGCTGCATCGGCGGCAAGTTGATCTCGCCGAGTCCCGCACGCGGGCCCGAGCTCAAGAGGCGAAGATCATTGCAGATTTTCGAAAGCTTCACGGCGCAGCGCTTGAGCACCCCCGACATTTGTACGAACGCGCCCGTGTCCGACGTCGCTTCCACGAGATCGGGCGCCGTGATCAGCGCCAGTCCTGTGATCCGCGACAACTCTCGGCGAATCGTTTCCGCGTAGCGCGGCGGCGTCGTGATTCCCGTACCGATCGCCGTCGCGCCCATGTTGATCTCGCGGATCAGCGCCTGCGCTTCACCCAGCCGGTCCACGTCCTCCTGCATCGTGTGACCGAACGCGGCGAATTCCTGACCGAGCGTCATGGGGACGGCGTCCTGCAGCTGCGTGCGTCCCATTTTCACGAAAGCCGAGAATTCGCTGCCTTTGGCGAGGAACGCGTCGACCAATTTCCGCATCGACTCGCGCAGTTCTTCGATCGCGTCGTGCAGCGCCAGCTTGACGGCGGTCGGGTAGACGTCGTTCGTCGACTGGCTGAGGTTGACGTGGGTGTTCGGGTGTACGCTCGCGTAGTTGCCGCGCTCCTTGCCCATCAGCTCGAGCGCGCGATTGGCGATGACTTCGTTCGCGTTCATGTTCGTCGACGTCCCCGCGCCGCCTTGGATCATGTCGACGACGAAATGCTCGTGATGCCGCCCCGCGCGAATCTCCTGCGCGGCACGCTTGATCGGATCGGCGATCGACGCGTCGAGCAGCCCGAGCTCCGCGTTCGCCCCCGCCGCCGCCTCTTTGACCGCCGCCAGCGCCTGGATCAGCGCCGGGAATTCTCGCAGGGCGATCCCGGTGATCGGAAAGTTCTCGAGCGCGCGCAGGGTCTGAACGCCGTAGAGCGCGTCCTCGGGCACCTCGCGCTCGCCGAGCAGGTCGTGCTCCTTGCGCGTCCGCGATCCGGTGAAACCCAGCGTGCGCTTGTGCCCGACGAGCGTCGCATCGGTCGCCGCGAGCCGCTGCGAGATCGATCTCGCCGCGCGCCCCACGAGCGCGGCATACAGCGCGGGCTGCTCCTTCACCATCTCCTGTACCTGCGCGATGGTGAGTTGATACGCCTCCGTCCGCTGCAACGTCCGCGCGCTCGTCCCGTGCGGCAGATCGTCGAGCAACAGCCCTTCGCCGAGCGCCTGGCCGGCTCCGAGCGTCACGAGCCGCACCGGCTTTCCATTCATCCCCTTCTCGATCGCCACGGCGCCCGAGACGAGGATCGACATGAAGTCGCGCGCCGACCCTTCATGAAAGAGCACCGCGTCGGCTTCATATGTGACGGGCGCGACGACCTTGGCGAGCTGATGGATCGCCGAGTCGGTGAGCCCCTCGAGGAACTGGGTCTGGCGCAGTCGGTCGCGGACGGTGGCTGACATTGTCGGTCAAGATAACTCACCGCTGTGACCGCCGCGTCGCAAAAGACGCAACGACGTTCTGGCTGACGCCTCCGCGCTCCAAGCGCCGTCGCATTGACGACCGCACCCCATCACCGCCCGCGCTCGCGCGGCGGCGTGGCACGTAACTCCACGCTGGCGCCGGCGCGAACGAGGAGTCGGATCAGCCGCTCGAGCGAGAATCGATCGAGCGGGCCGCGACGCAGCTCGCGGATCCGCTCGCGTTCCACGCCGATGAGAGCCGCGGCCTCGCGGGTGCTCCATCGTTCGATGATGGGAACGAGCGCGGATGGGAACGAGCGCGCGCGCCGCGTGCTGCTTCAGGGCCGGGATCGGGTCTGCATGCTTCACGAGGAAACGCTGGCTCGCCATCCGGTCGAAGCGTGTCATCGTTTTCGTCCGCGCGAGCTCAGTTGAGCGCGACCAAGCGAGTCTCACGCGCACGACTCCGCCTCGGTCCGGCGCAACCAGAGCGTCGCGCGGTTGGCCCGCGTGCCTGCGCGAGCGTATCATTGAAGCGCTTGCCACTGACTCCTCGTCGGAGACCGATGATGACCGTCTCGCGTCGTGACTTTCTCGGTGCCGGTGCCGCGGCTGCCGCCGGCCTTGCGCTTCCCAACCTCGCCGAGGCGATGCCGCGCATCGTCGTGCGCGACCGAGCGGCCCTGCCCACGGAACCCTTCGCGGGTCGACCCGTCATCATCTCCGCCGCAAACGGGTTCGACAAAGACCCGAGCGGCAAGCAGGGAATCAAGGTCGCGTACGACATGATGACGGGCGGCGCCGACCCCCTCGACTCGATCGTGGCCGGCGTGCAGATCGTCGAGCTCAATCCGAACGACCAATCCGTCGGACTCGGCGGTCTTCCGAACGAAGAAGGCGTCGTGCAGCTCGACGCCAGTTGCATGCACGGGCCGACGAAGCGCGCCGGTGCCGTCGGTTGTCTCGAGGACGTCGCCGAGGCGGCCGCGGTCGCGAAGGCGGTCCTGGACAACACGGACCACATCTTCCTCGTCGGCGCCGGCGCCAAGAAGTTCGCGCTCGAGTTGGGGTTCAAGGAGCGCAACCTCCTCACCGAGCAGAGCAGACAGGACTGGCTCCGCTGGAAGTCGCGCCTCAACCCGAACGATGCGTGGCTCGATCAAGGCACGAAGCCGCCCATCCGGCCGGCGCGGCAGGATGACGAGCACGCGAGCAATGCGCACATCGAGTACGACCGATACGGCATTCCGCACACGTATGGCACGATCAACATGAACGCCGTCACGGCGGGCGGAGACATTGCGTCGTGCACGACGACCAGCGGGCTGTCGTGGAAGATCCCGGGGCGCGTCGGCGATTCGCCGATCATCGGGGCGGGGCAGTACTGCGACAACGAAGTCGGCGCCGCCGGCTCGACGGGCCGCGGTGAAGCGAACATCAAGGTGTGCGGCGCGTTCCTGGCCGTGGAATTCATGCGGCAGGGGATGTCGCCCCAGCAGGCGCTCATGAAGGTCATGGAGCGCGTGATCGCGATGACCGAGAAGCGGCTCCTCGCCGACAACGGCAAGCCCTTCTTCCAACTTCAGTACTACGCGGTAAACAAGAAGGGCGAGTACGCGGGCGCCTGCTGCTACGAGGGCTCCAAGTTCGCCGTTGCCGACGCGAACGGCGCTCGTCTCGAAGAGTGCGCCTACATGTACAAGAAGTCGGAGCAGCCTACACCGGCGCTCAGCGGCGTGATGATCAAGCCGTAACGCCTTCGGCGGCGGGGGGCGAAATGCGCGAGATCCGCGGGATTCGCGGTCTCGCGTGGCTGGTCGTCGTCTCCATCGCCCTCTTCCAAGCGTACGCGCAACGATACGTCGTCGGACCGGACGGCGTCGCCTACCTCGACCTGAGCGACGCCGTGGTCGCCGGACATTGGTCCGGCCTCGTGAATCTCTATTGGAGTCCGCTCTACCCGCTCCTCGTCGGGTTGGCTCGGCTCGTCACGCGCGCGTCGCCCGCCGGCGAGGTGGCGCTGATGCACGCCGTGAACGCCGCGGCGTTTCTCGCGACGTTCGCCGCCTACGAGTACTTCCTGTCGCCGATTCTGCGCCTCGCCGCCGGGACGCGCCATTCTTTGTTGGGCGGTCGATGGGGGTGCCCGGTCGCCTACGGTTTGTTCATCTGCGTCGCGTTCACGTTGACGCCGATCGAGCTCACGACACCCGACCTGCTCGCCGCCGCCAGCATTTTTACCGCGTTCGGCGCGCTGCTTCGGTTGCGAACCTCGCCGAATGACGCCGTCGCAGCCTTGGTCTTGGGCGGCGGCCTCGGACTCGGCGGACTCGCGAAGTCGTTCCTGATTCCGTGGGCGATCGTGTGCTTCGTCGTCCTCGCGGTCGCGCTCCGTGGAAAAGGATTCAAGGCGCTCGTGAGCGCAGGCGTCGTCTGGCTCGTGTTCGTCGGCCCATGGATGGCGCTGCTTTCGCGCGCCGCGGGGCGGGTCACCTTCGGAGACACCGGGCGGCTCACGTACGCATGGTTCGTGAACAACCGCGACACGCCATCGCTGGGCGGCGTGCCGATGGGTGCGCGCACGGCAAGAACCGAGGCGATCCTCCCGCAAACGGGAGTCACCGGCGACGCGCCGGGGACCGACCCGATGTGGTTCGATCCCGAACGGTGGAGCGGTGGCCTCAAGGCGCAATTCGACGTGCATGATCAAGTGGCGTCGCTGCTGACGTCCGGTCGGTTCTACGTCGAGAATCTCGCGCCTTTTCTCTTTTTAATTCTGTTAATCGCCGTCGCTCCTGCCCGGTCGCGGCGCGATGCATGGCGCCTTGGATGGATCGTGCTCGTCCCGGCGGCGGCGGGAATGTTCGGCTATGCGATGGTGCTCGTGACGGCGCGCTACTTCATGCCGTTCGTTCTCGTGGGAACGCTCGTGCTTCTGGCCACGCTCCCCGTGCCGCGACGCGTGCATCCGCTCGCGCTGTTCATCGGACTCGCGATTCCGATCGCGCTCGAGTCGATCGACGACCGCAGCGCGGTCGCTCTCGCCCTCGTCGTGTCCATCGTCGGAGCGATGGTCGCCGGCGGCGCGCTCGGACCCCTGGATCGATGGACCGGCGGACGCAAACTCGTATGGGCGCTCGGGGTGCTCCTCGCCGCCGGCCTTACGCACGTGATTCTTCCCGCCGCCTTCCCCGGCGTTCTCATGCTCGGCGGCGCCGCCCTCACCGCCGTGCTCTGGGCAATGTCTCGCGCGGCGGTCCGGACCTGCCACACCGTGCGGTTCGCCCGCGGAGCCAGCGCAGCGCTTGCGCTGGTGATCTCGACGCTGCTCCTACTGCGTTTCGCCGGCCGCCTCGGCGACGACCGCGCCGCTCTCGATCGGGCCGCGTCTCCGCGTTGGGGGAATCTCTCGGCGAACATCGCCGCCGACCTCGCCACGCGTGGCATCGGTCCCGGAACGCGCATCGCCGTGATCGGCCCGCACGCCGACTCGTACTGGGCGCGGACCGGCCGCCTCAAGATCGTCGCCAGCGTCCCGCGGCCGGTGGCCCCGAAGTTCTGGCGCCTGTCGCGTGCCGGCCAAGATTCTCTGCTGTTCGCCTTCGCCGCCGCAGGCGCGCAAGTCGCGATCGCATCGGTCGGCCCCGATTCCACTCTGCCGCCGCCCGACAGCAGCTGGACTCCCGTCCGCTATCGCGGCTGGATCCGCCCTCTCGTCGCGCCTCGTTGATCTTTGCGTTCCGCACCGTAATCGCGGCCGGACTCGGGCTGGTACGATGAGCCGGCATCTACGAAACGATACGGCGGCAGATCTCGCGGAAGAAGCGGATTGCGCGGAGAAGCCGTCGCGCGATCCCGCGGACTATGCTTCGAGGGGCTTGTTGACGCGAATGGCGCTGACGCCGCGGGGCGTGGGGCGCATGACCGGCATCTGCGACATTCCACCCGCCGGCGGACCGTTCGACCCGTCGTTGTCTTGCGGCGCCTGCTCGAGGCGGAGGTTCGACACGAGCAGCGTGAGGCGCTCGGCGGCGCCGGAGAGCGTGCCAGCCGCGGCGGCGATTTCTTGCGTGCTCGCGCTCTGTTCCTCGCTCGACGCGGCGACTTCCTCCATGGCGGCTGCGAACGAGTCCGTGCCGGCGGCGAGCGTGTCGAGCTTACCGCGCATGTCGCGAACCAGGCTCCCGGCAGCGCTGACCGCGTTCTCGATCGATCCCGTCCACGTGTCGGCTTCGGCGACCGCCTGCTCGATCTGGCCGAACGAGCGCGAACCCTGCTCGGTTGCGTCGCGCACGGTGCGGACCATCTCGACCGTGCGGCCGCTCGACGATCGCGACTGCGCGACGCCGCGGAGCACTTCACCCACGACGCGTTCGGTCCGTTCGGCGGCATCCGACGACATCGCCGCGAGGCGGCGGACTTCTTCGGCGACGACCGCGAAGCCGTGACCGTGTTCGCCGGCGCGGGCGGCTTCCATCGCCGCGTTGAGCGCCAGAAGCTTGGATTGCCGCGCGAGTTTCTGCACGAGCGTCACGAACGTGCGGACCTCTTCCGACGCCGACGCGAGTTGCTCGATCGCCGCCGCGCTGGCTTCGACGTCGCCGCTCAGGGTGGCGAGTGAACGCGAGCTATCGTCGAGGCGCGCGCGATTCTCGAGCGCCAGCGCGCGGAGCCGCGCGTTGCGCTCGACGCCCTCGTGCGCGCCGGCGTCGAGCGTCGACGCCACACCGACGAGATGCTCCGACGACGCCGCCAGAGCTTGGATCGTTTCGGCCATGAGCGCCGACTGCTGCGAGAGGTCTGACGCCGTGTGCGCGATCTGGCCGGCCGACGCCGCCATCTCCTCGGAGCTCGACGTGATCTCGACCGTCATGTTGCCCGTTTCGGCGGCTGATTCGTTGAGCGCCGTCGCGAGACGACGCAGCTCGAGCATCATGGCGCCGATGGCCTTGGCGAGACGTCCGATCTCGTCATCGTCGCCCATGTCGGTGATCTGCTTCGACAGGTCGCCCGCGGCGACCGCCTCGGCCGCCACCGCGAGCTCGCGCGCCGGCCCGGTGATGCGCCGTTCGATGAACTTCCCGACGAGCGACAGCGACGTGACGATCAGGCCCAACATCACGGCGAGGCCGATGAGGAGTCCCCACCGCGCTTCGGAGTATGCGCGCGTGGCGTCGGCGTGACTCATGTGCGCGACCACTCGCCACCGCCCTGCGTTGGTAGCGAACACCGAACCGCGCCGGCGGACCGAATCCGCGGCGAAGTTGAAGACGCTGCCCGGGTCCTGCGTGGTAACGGTCGAGAAACCGGCGAGTGGCTTGAAGCGCGCCGCCCGTCCCGAGCTGGCGATGACCTTGCCCGCGGAGTCGACGAGATCGACACGCATCGTGCTGCCGACGTTGCTCCCCTGGGCGAGGACCGAGTCGAGCATCGAGAGGCCGAACTTGACCTTCACGACGCCCACCCGCGCGTTGCCGTCGCGGACGACACCCGCGAGCTCGACGACCGTCCGGCCCATCACGGGGTCGACGGTCGCCTGCGCCGTGGTCATGCCGTTCCCCCACGCCGCTTGCCACCAGCCCTCGTCGCTCTGGACGAAGTCCGAGGACAGGGAGGTCGTCACCGCGTTGTAGCCGAATTCATCGGTGAGCATGACTTCGGCGATGTCGAGCTTGGGAAGCAGGCCGTTCAGGTAATGCAGCGCGTTGTCGTCCACCTGCTGCGACCGCGGGCCCTTGAACATCTGTTCGAGCTCGTCGATCGAATGCTTCTCGAGTCCCTTCGACCGCGACAACTCGGTGCCCTTCTTGGCGGCCGCGATGACGCCCGGCTCGGACGCGATGAGCTGGACCTGGCGCACCCGCTCCGAGAGAAGCCGCTGGACGAGCTGCTCCGAGAGCGACGCCGAGTTCACGATGCGTGCGTCCTCGTCACCGGCGATCGACTTCTGGAGCACGAGCAGACCGGCGTAGGCGACGATACCGAGCACGAGGACCGACCCGGTGCCGGCCAGGCTCAGGAAGCGCCAACGGAGCGATCGCGCGGAGCGCGTCGCTCCGCGCGAATCCGAGATCGCGAACACGCTCTTGCTGTTACGGGTACGGGGACGGGGACGGGGATTCATCGACGCCTTAGATTCCGTTATAACTCCGCACATCATGACAGAACCACTGGAACCAACCTCGGCCACCGAGCCGGGGGGCTACGACCCCGGCGCTATCGAGCGAAAGTGGCAGGAACGCTGGGAGGCTCGAGGGACGAACAGCACGGACATCGACGGGGGCATGCGGCCGTTTTACGCCCTCATGATGTTCCCGTATCCGTCCGCCGAAGGACTTCATGTCGGCAACCTCTTCGCGTTCACCGGCAACGACATCTATGGACGATTCCAGCGTTTACAGGGCCACACGGTCCTGGAGCCGCTGGGGTTCGACGCTTTCGGCATTCACTCCGAGAATTTCGCGCTCAAGGTCGGGACCCATCCCGCGACACTCATCCCTAGAAACATCGACAACTTCCGGCGCCAGCTTAAGCGCGGCGGGTTGATGATCGACTGGGACCGCGAGCTGTCGACGACCGACCCGCGGTACTACAAGTGGACCCAGTGGCTGTTTTTGCAGCTTTTTCGACGCGGGCTGGCCTACAAGAAGCGCGCGGCCGTCAACTGGTGCCCGAACGACAAGACCGTCCTCGCCAACGAGCAGGTCATCGCCGGCGAGTGTGAGCGGTGCGGCGCGCGGGTCGAACAGCGGTTCCTGGAGCAGTGGTTCTTCCGGATCACCGACTACGCCGGGCGGCTTCTGGCCAACCTCGATTATTTGGATTGGTCCGAGTCCACCAAACAGGCGCAGCGCAATTGGATAGGCCGCTCGGACGGCGCCGAGGTCGTGTTTCGCGTCCAGGATCTCGAGGAGCTCACCGGCACGGCGACAACCGAGATCGGGCTGAGCGGCGAGTATGTGCTTCGGCCGATCGATATTCGCGTCTTCACCACCCGGCCGGACACGATTTTCGGCGCGACGTATCTGGTCGTGGCGCCGGAGCATCCGTTGCTCCAGAGTCTTACGTCCGACGAGCAGCGCGACGCGGTCGAGAGCTACGTCGCGCGCGCGGCGAAGCAAGACATCGTTTCGCGCAAGGTGAGCAAGGAAAAGACGGGCGTCTTCACGGGCTCGTATGCCCTCAACCCCGCGACCCAGCGGCCGATCCCCGTCTGGGTCGCCGACTACGTGCTGATGGAGTACGGCACCGGCGCGATCATGGCCGTGCCCGGTCACGACGAGCGCGACTTCGAGTTCGCGAACACTTTCGACCTACCCATCGTGCGCGTGGTCGCCGGTCCCGGACCGCAGGCTTCGCACGGGCGGCTCGATCAGGCGTACACGGAGACGGCGGGCGCGCGGCTCGTGAACTCCGACGAGTTCTCGGGCAGCTCGATCGAGGACGCGAAGCGCGAGATCACGAATTGGCTGAACGTGAGAGGCCACGCACGCGCGGTCGTGAACTACCGTCTGCACGACTGGTGCATCTCTCGGCAGCGGTACTGGGGTCCACCGATCCCGATCATCTACTGCGACAAGTGCGGCACGGTGCCGGTGCCGGAGAAGGACCTGCCGGTGGAACTGCCGTTCGTGGAGGACTTCAAGCCCGACGACACGGGCGTCTCGCCGCTGGCGCGCGTGGAATCGTGGTATCGCGTGAAGTGTCCGCAGTGCCATGGGTCCGCGCGCCGCGAGACGGACGTGTCGGACACGTTCCTCGACAGCGCGTGGTATTTCCTCCGCTACCCGAGCACCGAGCGCGACGACGTTCCGTTCGATGCCGCGCGCACCGAGAAGTGGCTCCCCGTGGAGTCGTACATCGGCGGCAACGAGCACGCGGTGTTGCACCTGCTGTACTCGCGATTCACCACGATGGTGCTGCACGACGCTGGTCTGCTGCGCTTCGAGGAACCGTTCAAGCGGTTCAGGGCGCACGGGACGATCGTGCGCGACGGCGCCAAGATGTCGAAGAGCCGCGGCAACGTGGTGATCCCCGACGACTACGTCGAGCGCTGGGGCGCGGACACGTTCCGCACGTACCTGATGTTCCTCGGACCCTACGAAGAGGGCGGCGACTTCCGCGACCAGAGCATCGCCGGGGTTCGGCGGTTTCTCGAGCGCCTCTGGGCGTCGGTCGAGGGCGCGGTTCCGCTCGGCAGCCCCGATCCGCTGGTCATGCGAAAGCTTCATCAGACGATCCGCAAAGTATCGTCCGAGATTCCGGTGCTCAGCTACAACACGGCGATCGCCGCGATGATGGAATACATCAACGTGGTGCGCCGCGACGAACGGACCCCGCACCGCGCCGAGGTCGAGCCGCTGGTCCAGCTCGTCTCACCCTTCGCGCCGCACATTGCCGAAGAGCTCTGGGAGCGCCTCGGTCACACCGAGAGCGTCTTCGATTCCGGCTGGCCGTCGTTCGACCCCGCGATCGCCGCCGAAGATTCCGTGACGATCGCCGTTCAGGTGAACGGCAAGACCCGCGGCACGGTGCAAATCCCGGTCGGCTCCGGCCAGGACGCCGCCCAATCCGCCGCGCTCGCCGATCCCGCCATTGCCAAGTTCGTCGCCAGCACCCCAAAGAAAATCATCTTCGTCCCGGGGCGGTTGCTCAACATCGTCGTTTGAGCTTTGCGGCAACTGCAACTACAACTGCAAAAGCAAACTGCTCAACGCAGAGACGCAGAGGACACGGAGCGCCGCAGAGAAACGGCGAAACTCCTTTGTAGAACGACCTCGCGGTGCCACATCGTGGCCTCCCGAGGTCGTAAGCCAAGAGTCCCTTCGCGGTCTGTTCTTCCTCTGCGTCTCTCTCTGTTTCTCTCCGTGCTCTCTGCGTCGAGCAGTTGCAGTCTCGGCGGTCGCGAAACGCGGGACTAGGCCACGAGCCTCGCGAGCCACTCGCCCACGAAGTAGCCGACGACTGCGACGCCGAGGCCGACGACGAACATGTCGAGGCCGGAGCGGAAGACGCTGCGGCCGGTAAATACCGAGCGTGCCGCGCCGACGATCCAGTGAGATGCCATCGACACCACGAAGGCCAACACCACGGCCGTCGTCCCGGACCATAAGAGAAATGGAAAGACCGGGATGAACGCGCCGACGGCGGTCGCCAGGCCGGTGACCCAGCCTTCCCGCAACGGCGACATGTGCGGTTCGCCGATTCCGAGCTCCTCCTGCACCTGCTCGTCGAGCATCCGCTTCGGATCGGCCATCACCTCGGTCGCCAGCGCCAGCGCGGAGTCGGCCGACATGCCCTTGGTCTCGTAGATCAACGCGAGCTCGTCGCGCTCCACCTCGGGCATGAGCGCGATCTCGTCGCGCTCCATCGCGATCTCGTTCGCGTACACTTCCTGTTCGCTCTTCGCGGCCAGGAACCCGCTCGAGCCCATCGACAACGCGTCGGCGATCAGTCCCGCCACCCCGGCGACGATCACCGTGTGATGAGCGGCTGCCGCCGACGCGCCGATCACGCCCGCGACCAGACCGAAGTTCGCCGTCAGACCGTCGTTGAAACCGTAGACGACGTTCCGCAGAAAGCCGCCGGATTCCGTGCGGTGCCACGGCTCGCCGCTCCGCCCGGCGATTTGAGTGAGCGTCGTCGCGTGCTCGGCGGATTCGCGCGCGAGCTGAAGCGACTCGGAGGCGCCGGGGGCGCCGCGCGCCGTCCGTCGATGCATGTCGAGGTAGCTCTTGACCTCGCGTCCTTCCTCCGACAGCAGCATCGGGAGCAGAAACCCCGGGCCGAGCATCTTTCCGAGGCTGGCCAGAAGTCTCGTGCGCGCACTGGGCCGGAACGCCCCAGGGTCGCCGCCGTGCTCGCGCAGAAGCCGCGCCCAGATCTCGACGTGTCGGTCCTCGACTTCGGCCAGCCGCCGATACAAGTCGCTCTTCTTCGGATCCTTTTCGGCGCCGGCGAGCAACCGGTACAGGTAGGCCGCGTCGGCCTCGTCCTGCCAATGGTGATGGAAGGTGTGGAGGTCGACGGCCCGGCTGACTGAGTCCTGCGTGCGAGCCATGCCTCAAGCTAGGCTCGTAAACCCTCCTCGGCCATCGCGGTGACTCACAGGTCGCACATCAACGATTTCACGAGGGTTTATGCGACTGATTGCTTTGAGCCCGGCGCTGCTCGTCGCGGGTACGCTCGCCGCGCAAAATCCGCCTGCCCCGCGTGCCTTGCGCATCGAGCCGGGTGGTCCGTACAGAATGATGTGGACCGGCCAGCCACAGGCGGTCATTGGGATTACGACCTCCGGCGCCGCTTCCAACCGCGACACGCTCGGCGTACTGGTCAACTCGGTGACCACCGGCAGCCCCGCTGACAAAGCCGGGATCGAGGAAGGGAACCGGATCGCGTCGATCAACGGCGTGAGCCTCAAGCTCAACCCGGCGGACGTCGGCGACGAAGACATGGCCGGCGTGATGACCCGGCGTCTCACGCGAGAGATCGACAAGCTCAAGCCGGGTGACGACGTCGACCTGCGCGTGTACACCGGCGGACAGACCAAATCGGTGAAGGTGAAGACGGTGTCGTCCGATTCGCTCTACGAAACGTTCACGCGTCGCAATTTCGAGGAGCGCGCGACGCTCGGTCTCCAGCTCGCGAGCACCGGCAGCCGCCGCGACACGATCGGCGTATTCGTGATCGGCGTCGACGAGTCAGGGCCGGCGGCGAAGGCGGGAATCGAAGAGGGAAGCCGCATCGCGTCGATCAACAACGTCGACGTGCGCGCGCGCGCCGGTGACGAAGACGATTCGTTCTTCCGATCGTCGAACGTGTCGCGGCTCGAGCGCGAGGTGTCGAAGCTCAAGCCCGGCGACGACGTCACGCTGCGCGTTTACTACAACGGCCAATACAAGAACGTCACGGTGAAGGCGATCAAGGCCTCCGACCTGTCGCGGCACGGTCACTCGATGACGATCATCGGCGGCGACAACATGGTCCTCCCCTCGGTGACGAGAATCCCAGGCGGCCGCGTCGAGATCAACGGCGAAGACGTCGGCGACAAAGTTCGCCGCGCGCTCGACGGGGCGCGGATCGCGACCAACGCGGCCGTGAGCGGCGCGCTGAGCGGATTCGGACGCGGGTTCATGTTCGGCAACCGCGTCTCGTGGTGAGGCCTTCGCAACTCCTGGGCGGTGGAAGAGCCGCGGGATACTGAAAAGCAAAAACGGTTGCACTGAAACAAAAAGAACTGGAACTGAACCTTTTGGGGGCCTCGGTCAGCTGGCCGTTGGCCGATCGAGGCCGTTCCCAAAATGGCTTACCGTTTTGTCTTTCGGTTCAACCCGTTTTGCGGTTCTGTTCCGGCGACTGCCCGCGTACATCCACTCTCGCGAAACGGTCAGAACTCGACCTGCGCTCCAAGCTCGACGACGCGGTTCGGTGGAATGCCGAAGAATTCGGTCGCCGACCGCGCGTTCCGCGACATGATCACGAACAGCTTTTTTCGCCAGCGCGACATCGTCGGCAGCGGAATGCCTTCGGGCGGGCGACGCGACTCGGTTCTCGATTTGCCGTCGGCGACGATCACGCGCTCTCGCCCGAGATAAAACGTCGTGTCGTTCCGCTTCGCCTTGATTCCGAAGTCGCGCGCGTGCTGGAGGATTTCCGGTACGTTGGGCGACTCCATGAACCCGTAGCCCGCGGTCACTCGATAGAAGCCGTGATCCAGCTTCTCGACCGACACGCGATCCGCGGCGTGCACTTCGGGAACCTCGTGCGTCACGACCGACATGAGGATCACCTGCTCGTGCAGCACTTTGTTGTGCTTGAGGTGGTGCAGCAGCACGACCGGCACGGCCTCGTTCGACGACGTCATGAACACTGCGGTTCCCGGCACGCGCGGCGGCTTGCGCCGCGCGACGTCGCCGAGGAAGAGATCGAGCGGCAGCGCGCCGGCGTTGAGCGTCTTCGTGAGCAGATAGCGGCCGGTCTTCCACGTGCTCATCAGCGTGAACACGCCGATGGCGATCGCGATCGGCACCCACCCGCCGTACCAGATCTTGATGACGTTCGCCGCGAACAGCGAAATGTCGATCGTCAGGAACGCGAGCATGATCGGCAGGACGTGGGCGAGCGACCAGTTCCAGCGCGATCGCGCGACGACCGCGAAGAGGAGTGACGTGATCGCCATCGTTCCGGTGACCGCGATGCCGTACGCCGCGCCGATCGCCTGCGAAGATCCGAACGCGACGACGAGGACGATACATCCGATCATGAGAATGTTGTTGATTTCCGGCACGAAGATCTGGCCGGCTTCGCTGCGCGACGTGTGCAGGATCGTGACGCGCGGCGAATAGCCGAGCTGCACCGCCTGCCGCGTGAGCGAAAACGCACCCGAGATCAACGCCTGCGACGCGATCACCGCGGCCGTCGTCGCCAGCACGACCAGCGGGATGAGCAGCGAGCGCGGGGCGAGGAAGTAGAACGGATTCGCTACCGCCGCCGGATTCCGCAGCAGGACCGCGCCCTGGCCGAAATAGTTGAGGAGCAGCGCCGGCATCACGAGCGCGAACCATGCGAGGCGGATCGGTCGCTTGCCGAAGTGGCCCATGTCCGCGTACAGCGCTTCGGCTCCGGTCACCGCGAGCACGACCGCGCCGAGCGTGAGGAATCCGACTCGGCCGTTTTCGACGAAGAAGCTCAACCCGTGAAGCGGATTGAGCGCGGCGAGAATGCGCGGCTCCTTGGCGACTTCCCAGATTCCCAAGCCGCCGATCGTCAGGAACCACAGACACATGATCGGGCCGAACGCGGTTCCCACGCGCCCCGTGCCAAAGCGCTGGACCAGGAACAACAAGAGCAGCACGAGCACCGAGATCGGCACGATCATGCTCTGGAAGGCCGGCGTCACGACGTTGAGGCCTTCGATCGCGCCGAGCACTGAGATGACAGGCGTGATCATGCCGTCGCCATAGAGCAGCGCCGCTCCGAAGAGCCCGAGCCCGACGAGAACGATCCGTCGCCGCGACATCGAGCGTCGCTCCTGCTGCAGCAGCAGCGCGAGCAGGGCGAGGATACCGCCTTCGCCGCGGTTGTCCGCGCGCATGATGAACACGAGGTACTTCACAGCCACGACGAGCACGAGCAGCCACACGATCAGCGAGAGCACGCCGTACACGTTTGCCGTCGTCGGCGGAATCGTGTGCTCCTTGGACGTGAAGCACTGCTGAAGCGCGTACAGCGGGCTGGTGCCGATGTCGCCGTACACGATGCCGAGCGCGGTCAGCGAAAGCAGCGCGAGCCGCTTGCCGCGCGGATTCGGATCGACCGGATGCCGCTGCGGAATCGGCGTCGCGTGAAAGCCCGTAGTCGTGCCCGCGACGGCCGGCGCGCTTCCGGGGAGCGGTAGCGGCGTCGTGCCCTGACCACCGGGAACGGAGGTAGGGGCCTGGCCCGACGAAGGAGCGGCTTGTTGAGGGCTGGCTGGCGAACCGGACACGGAGCGCGCGGGCGGAGGATCGCTCGCGGCACTTCCTTCCGGTCGAGGGTGAGAGGTCATGAAGGGTGCTTCAGCGACGAACGCGTCGTTCCAGTGTCGCACCGGAGACGACCCGTCTGAGACTACGCAAAAATGGGTCGCGGAAGAGGATCCGCGACCCATCATGGGAATCTAGCGCTCGCCGCGGGTGTTTCCAGCGATCGGGGCGCTCTTGTAACTACTCAGCGGGTGGGGGAGCGGGCGGCGCCTGTTTCGTGGCGGCCTCGACCTCGTCGGCTGCCCGTCGGATGATGTCGCGGAGGCGCTCCAGCGTCTCTTTTTCGCCAAGATGGCTCGTAGCTGTCTTGTAGGTGGTGCGAGCAAGCCGTTGAAATGCCTGGTTGAGCTCCATCATCGGGGTGTCGGTGAACCCCTCAACGAACCGCGCGATCCGCTCGAAGATGTCGTCGACCGTCGTGCTATGCTCGGCGAGATATTTTCGCCCCTCGTCCGTGATCTCGTAAACTTTCTTTCCACCCTCCTCGGGGATGGCACGGGCGTAGCCCATGTCCTCGAGCATGGTGAGGGTCGGGTAGACGGTGCCCGGGCTGGGCACGTAAGAACCGCCAAATCGCCCCTCGAGCTCTTTGATGACCTCGTAGCCGTGGCGCGGCTTCTCCTCGAGGAGCCGCAGGATCACGTACTTGAGGTCGCCCTGCTCGAATAGACGGCCCCCACGCCCCTTCCAATGGCGTCCACGAGGCCCGCCGCCGCCGCCCCAGCCGCCAAAGGCATCCCAGCCCCAACGGGCTCGTCGTTCACCACAATGGCCCGTCTGAACGCGAAAAATGAATGGCTCCCACATACAAAACTCTCCTTAGAGCGATATATCGAGATGATCGATACGATATAACGGGAGATATATCGCGTCAAGGCCTGGGCTCCTGGGCTCCTGGGCTGGCGGCCGCTAGGTCGCGGGCTGCGGGACCGGGGGGGGCCGCGGTGCCGGCCGCCTGCCTAGTCGCCCACCCAAAACGCGCCCGGAGCGGAATCCGGGCGCGTCTCGAGTTCGGAAGTCGCGGTGAACTGGGTCGCTACTCGTAACGCAGCGCGACGATCGGGTCGAGCACCGCCGCGCGGCGCGCGGGCCACACCCCGAACGATAGACCGACGAACGCCGAGAAGGCGAATGCCATGACGATCGCCGCCGGCGATACCTGCGTAGACCACCCGGCGGTACGACTCATGACCGTCGCGCCGCCGGCTCCGAGCGCGATCCCCATCATGCCGCCGAGCAAGCAGAGCACGACGGCTTCAATGAGGAACTGAAGAAGAATGTTCGCACGCGTCGCGCCGAGCGCTTTGCGGATGCCGATCTCGCGCGTGCGCTCCGTGACCGACACGAGCATGATGTTCATGATGCCGATGCCGCCGACGAGCAGCGACACCGCCGCGATGCCCGAGAGCAGATACGTCATCACCTGCGTCGTCTCCTGCGTCGTCTGCAGGATGTCGGCCTGGTTGCGGATCTGGAAATCGTCGGGCAGACCCTGACGGATCTTGTGTTGGCGACGCAGCACGCGCTGGATCTCGGCCATCGCGTCCGGAATCTCGTCCTCCGACTCGGCGAGAGCGCTGATCGACGCGAGCCGGTCGGAGCCGTTCACGCGGAAGCGTGCCGTCTGAATCGGAACGAGAATTTCGTCATCCGGATCCTGGAACGCGTTCGCCTGTCCCTTCGGCGCCATCACGCCGAGGACCGTGAACTGCGTGCCGCGAATGCGCACCGTCTCGCCGACGATCGCTTCGGGGGACGTCAGGCCGAGGTTGTTGACCACGGTGTTGCCGACGACCGCGACTCGCTGACGGCCTTCGTCGTCCGCCGCGGTGAACATTCTTCCAACCGCCATCGTGTACTTACGGACCTCGAGATAGTTGGGCGTCGTCCCGATGATCTGCGTGCTCGCGTTCTTGTTGCCGAACACGATCTGCTGCATCGAGCGCATCTCGGGTTGCACTCCAAGCAGATGCATCGCGTGCTCGTCCACCGCCTTCGCGTCTTCGACGGTGAGCCGCTGTTGCGCGCCGCCGATCGCGACCCCTTGTCCGCGCTGCTGGCCGGGGTTCACGGTCAACAGGGTGGTGCCGAGCGCCGCGATGCGGTCTTTCACGGCCTGCTGGGCGCCCGTGCCCAGCGCGACCACCGCGATGACCGCGCCGACACCGATCACGATGCCCAGCATCGTGAGAAGCGAACGCAGTTTGTTGGCTCGCAGCGCGCCGAGCGCGACACTGATGATTTCGCCGATCAGCATCTAATCAGCCTCCGCGCCCACCACCACCACCGCCGCCGCCGCGCGGACCACCGCCGCCCGGCCCGGGGCCAGGTCCCTGCTGTCCGCCAAGCGGACTCGCGTTCTGGCGGAGACGGTCCTGCTGCGCCTGTCGCTGCGCCTGAAGCGCGAGTGCACCGAGCATCACGACGCGTTCACCCTCTTTGAGACCGCTCACGACCTCGGTGTAGTCGAGATTGCCCTGTCCGAGCTGCACGATGCGCGGAGCGAAATGCGTCTTCGCGCTGTCGGAGACGAACACGAGACCGGTGCGCTGGCGCACGGGACGCGACGCTCCCTCAGGCGACGGCGTGAGCGCACCCTGACCGCCACCACCCCCGCCACCCTGCGTGCGACCGCCGCCGGCGTTGGCCTGCGTTCCAGCCGACGCACCCGCGGCGCGACGAGCGCATGCTCCGGCTGTGCGAGCGTCGATGTTGAGCGTTGTGTAAATCGTGCGCATCTGCTCGTTGATGGCCTGCATCTCCGGGCTGCCGCGGAATCCACCACCACCACCACCACCACCGCCGCCGTTGAATCCACCGCCGTTGCCACCGCCACCATTGGCGCCGGCGCCGCCATTGCCACCACGGCGACGCTGTCCGGTCGAATCACCACGCTGGCGGAAGCCGCCGGCGGAATCGCCGCGCTGACGGGTGCCGCCGTTGAAGCCACCACGGCCCCCGTTGTTTCCGGCGGGACGAAGCGCCTGCAGCTTCACGCGAAGATCGTCGAGCTGTTTCTTCTCTTTCGGGTGCGCCTTGAGAACGTCGTCGACTTTCTTGCAGTCGGCGTCGGAGACCTGCATGCCGAAGCCGCCCTGGCCGCCCTGCGCGGGCGAGACCGGGTTGCTGGCGAACTGCACGTCGCCGAACGCGGTGCCCGTCGATGCGGTCGCTCCGGGGGTAGCCGCCGCACCATTCGTCGCGCCACCGGGCGCGCCGCCGTTGCCACCGCGGTTGGCGCCACCACCACCGCCATTGCCTCCACGACGACCGCCCCCGAACCCGCCGCGGTTGCCGCCGCCGGTGAAGCCCTGCGCGCGGAGCGACGCCGTCACCGAATCGGCCGAGAGGCCCAGCATGGCGCCGGTCGCCACCGCCTCACGCGGATTCTTGATCGCGTCGTTCGGAACCGCGATGACGTTGTCTACCTCGTCGATGAGTACCGACACCTCCCCGTTCATGCCGGGGCGGAGGAGGCGCTCTTTGTTGTCGAGGTTCACGAGCACAGGGAACATCGTCACGTTCTGCTGCACGACGGCTTGCGGCTCGATCTTCTGCACGACGCCGCTGAAGCGGCGGTCGGGATAGGCGTCGACCGTGACGTTGGCCGGTTCGCCCGGATGCACGTTGCCGATGTCCGATTCGTTGAAGAACGCGCGGATGCGGACGACGCTCAGGTCGGCCATCTGCACGATCGTCGTGCCGCCGCTCACGGAGCTCGTCGCGCCGGCGATGACCGTGCCCTCGGACACGTTCTTCGTGATGATCGTGCCTTCGCTTGGCGCCTTGACCGTGGCGTCCTCGAGGCTCTGTTTGGCGAGGTCGAGGTTCGCCTGCGCGTTCACGACGCCCGATTTAGCGTTCTCGTAATCGACGGCGACCTTCTCGAACTCCTGCGGCGTGATGACGCGCGCCTTGAACATCTCCTCGTTGCGCTTCTTGTCCGCTTCGGACACTTGGAGCTTGGCGTTGGCGGCGTCGAGCATCGCCTTGGCCTGGTCGAACTTGTTCTGCACGTCGCGCGTGTTGATCTGAACGATCAGATCGCCCGGCTTGACGTTGGTGCCGGTCTCGACGGTCATCTTGTCGATGACGCCGGATGCTTTGGACTTGACGTCGACGATGGCGATCGGCTCCATGGTGCCGTTCGCCTGCGCGTCGACGATGATGTCGCGGCGGGTGGCTACAGCGGTCTGCACCGTCGGGGCTTGCGTCTTTCGGGCACAAGCCGCGGCGACGGCGAGCAACGCCGCTCCGACAATTCGTTTCACTGGAAATAGTCTCCTATCGGCCGGGTGGACTGGCCGCGAGCTGTTCAATCTGCCTATTGGAAGTACGCGCCGTAAGGCGAGATCGCTGAAGTCGCCGGGCCATGAAAAAGGGGGCGGCAGCCGTCGGCTTCCGCCCCCTCTGGCCTGTTCGGCTGTGGTCGTTTCTTACTGCGGCAAATCCTTCCCGATGTACGCCTCGATCTGCGCGCGCGCGTTCCGGTAGTTGAGACGCGCCTGAATGAGCTGCTGCCGCGCCGCGACGAGCGCCGATTCCGAGTTCAGCACGTCCAGAAGCACCGACGCGCCGAGGTTGTAGCGCTGCTGCTGCACGCGCAGGTCTTCCTGGCTCGCCTCGACGTTGATCTGTTGGACGCGCATCGTCTCTTCGGCATTCCGAATCGTGGCGATCGCCGTGATGATGTTCTGCTGAGCGCCCAACTGTTGATCCCTCAAGCTCGCCTGTGCGTTCTCGAGGTTGATCTGCTGCGTGGCGATGTTGTTCTCTCTCGTGAAGCGATTGAAGAGCGGATAGTTGAGGCTCACATTGATCGTACGCGTGTAGGGGTAGGGATTGCTGTTGAACCCGTACACCGCGTTTGTGCCGCTGCCGCCGAAGTTGAATCCGGCGGTGACCGTTGGCAGATACGAGGCTTTGGCCGAGCGAAGCGCGGCGGACGTGGCCGTCACCGTCGCCTGCTGCTGGCGAATCCCGGGCCCGTCGAGCGCCAGTGCCAGCACCTGCGCGCTGTCGATCGGCGTCGGCGGGCGCTCGACGGTATCCGCCAGCTGCGCCGTTACGAAGTAAGTCGTGCCGACGAGCCGCGTGAGCGCGGCGCTCGACGTGCGATACGAGTTCTGCGCCTGGAGGAGCGCCAGTTGCGCGTTTCCGACCTGCACGACGCTGCGCAGCGAGTCGGAGACGTTGGCCGCGCCCGCGTTCACTTTGGCGATCGACGTCTGAAGCTGAACCTTGGCGGCATCAAGTTGCGCCACTGCGGCGCCTTCAGACTCCTTGGCCGCGAGGATCAGGTTGTACGTCTGCTTCACCTGAAGGGCGACCGCGAATTCCGTGTTGACCTCGCCCGCCTCGGCCGCCGCAACGTTCGCGTTGGCCGTCCTGATATTGGCGAACATTGCGCCGCCGTCGAACAGCGTCACCGACGTCTGCAGACCGGTGTTGTAACTCCAGGCGGGAACGAAGCTGACGATCTGGTTGCTCTGACCGACGCGATCGCCATAACTCTTGCTCTGCCCCGCGCTGGCGGTCACCTGCGGAATCAACTGCGCGCGCGCGGAGCGAACGGTGTTGTTCGCCGACCGAATGCTGTTGGACGCAACGATGTTCGAGACGTTCTTCTCACCCGCCAGCCGAATCGCTTCCCCGAGCGAAATCGGGTGCAGCGTGGTATCGGTCACTTGCTGAGCGCCGAGCGCCAGAGGCGCGGCGAGCAGCACCATCAATTTGCGGAACATGTTCTCTTGGGCTCCTTCTGGATCTCCGCGTCGCGGCGGGCTTTGAATTCGGCGTCTCGCTCGTCGTACTTCTGCAGCTGCTCGGGCGTGAACACACGCCGGACCTGCGCCTTGAAGGTGGCGCGGATCGAATCGAGCTGCGGCTTCTCCGGCTTGAGGAGCGCGCGAATCGCGCAGTCCTGCGAGAACGCGAGGGAGTCGAGCGTGGTGCGCTGCTGCTCGGAGAGTCCGATCGCGTCGTAGAACTTGGCCCGCGGGCCGTACGACGCGGCGAACTTTTCGTGGCCCAGGTAGCGGTCGGCCGAGAAGCCGAGCGCGCCGCCGACGAGGACGGCCCCGAGCAGGAACATCAGCGCCTGTTGCTTTGAGCGCTGCATGGTGATCTCCGAGCTAGCGGCCGAACAGGAAGCGCAGCCGCGCCCCCTGGTCGTCCTGGTATGCCGGCCGGATCGCGGTCGATACGGGCACGGCGGGTGAAGACAGCATGACGTCGGAGGCGATGTCCGCCTCAGATTGGTGGGCGCGGAACATGGCGACGCCGGCCGACAGGAGCAGGACCGCCGCCGCCGCGAGCGCGGGACGCGCCCAGCGATCCAGCTCGGTCCACCATCCCAACTCCACGTCGGCGACGCGCGCCATCACGCGCGCCTGCAGCTCGTTCCAGTAGGACTCGCCCATCGGCGCGGCGTAGATCGCGCGGAGTCCGCGCGTCACGTCATCGTCGTCTGGAAACAGCCTGAGGTCACTCATAGATCGCTCCGAACGTCCCCGAGAATGCGGCGCAGTGATGCGCGTGCGTGATGCAGGTCAGACCGTGCGGTGCCTTCTGGTATACCCAACATCTCGCCAATCTCGCCGTGCGTGAAACCTTCGACATCATGTAATACGATCACCGACCGTTGTCGGTCAGTCAGTTTCGTGAGCGCCTCGTTCAAACGGCGCCGTAGTTCGTCCGACTCGCCGGGGTCCCGGAACGGCATGGGAACCCCTTCCGGCAGCTCGTCCGCGTCGCGGACTTTCCGCCGCCGCACCAGGTCTAGCGACGCATTGGCCATGATGCGGTACAGCCACGCGCCGAACGGCTGGTCTGGAAGAAACCGGTCCAATGCCTTGAAGGCGTGAAGAAACCCTTCTTGGACCGCGTCCTCCGCGTCTTCGTGCGTGAGCACGATCGCGCGAGAAACCGCATACGCCCGCCGCTGGTGCAGCCGCACGAGCTGCGCGAACGCCTCGCTGCTCCCGCGCTGTGCCGCAATTACGAGCGCCCGTTCATCCGACTTGGCGTCGCTAGACGACGACATGCCGTACACCCTCAATAACGGACGGCCCGATGCAAACGTTGGCAGTCAGCGGGCCGGTTCCTCGGCGGCGGGCGCCGCGGTACTGGCGGTACCGGGGGTCCCGGCGAGTCCGATCGCGTCGGCGGAACGCCGCATGGCGTCGATCACAAATTGGACATGCGGCTCGAGCTCCAATCCGAGCTCCTGTGTTCCGAGGATCACGTCGTCGCGATTCACTCCGCGGGCGAACTCCTTCTTTTTCATCTTCTTGAGGACCGACGACGCGTCGACGTCGTGCACGCTCTTGGTGGGCTTCACCAGCGCCGTCGCCGTGATCAGTCCCGACAGCTCGTCGACGGCGAACAGCGCGCGCGCCATTCGGCTCTCGCGCGGCACGTTGCAGTACGTGGCGTGGCCCATGATCGCTTCGAGGATGTCCTCTGGCCAACCGCGGTCGCGCAACATGCGTACGCCTTCCGCCGGATGCTCCTCCGTGGCCGAGTGCGCGGCGTTTGGAAATCGCTCATAGTCGAAATCATGGATCAGCCCGGCAAGTCCCCAGCGCTCGGGATCCTCCCCAAAGTGTTCCGCGTATGCGCGCATCGCGGCTTCTACGGCGAGCATGTGTTTTCTGAGCGACTCGCTGGCCGTGAACTCATGCATCAACGCGAGCGCATCCGCTCGCGTCGGCAAAGATGGTGACGGGGAAGGCATCATCCAATATACAATTGGCCGCCCGGCTCGCCCCACTCCTCGCGGTCACCCCGCGGCGAACGCGGGGGTTTGGCCGCACTGTGCGGCGACGTCGTCGGAGACCGCGGCCAGCGTCTTCAGGTCGAACGGTTTGAGCAGAACCTTGCATCCGGTTTCCGCCACGAACGACGCCACAGCCGGAGATTCGGCCTCGCCGGTGCAGAAGACCAGCCGGTCGAGCAAGTCGGGCCGGACGCTCTGCAAGGCCGCGTGCAGCTCGATTCCGGAGACCTCGGGCATCTTCACGTCGGAGATCACCAGATCGAACGACTCCGACGGGTCCAC